>ONWY01000125.1 GCA_900321665.1 uncultured Eubacteriales bacterium | reverse complement strand
GGTCAAGGTAAGAATGCTGAAGGTGAAAATCAGCACGGTAATGATAAATCCTGCAATAAAGGTGTACAAGCGGTCGTTTTTATATGCCTTTTGCTTCTTTTGATGCTCCTTTTGGGCTTTCATTTCGAGGTATTCCTGCGACAACCGGCGCTCGGGTACCTCGCGCGCCGGAGTGCGTTGCACAGAGCGCTCTTTTTTTGCTTTTTTACCTTTTTTTATGAAGCCTTTGCGCTTTGTGCTTTTTTTGCGCGCAGCAGTGCCGCGGGAGACCGATTCACTCTCTCGCTGCGGTTTGCGGCTTTCAAAGTAACCGATATCCTCCTCCAAATCCTCCGATTGTGTGGAATGGAGATAGGCATCGTAAGCCGAGGGCGTATGCACTTTGCCGGAACTATTCTTTTCTCGCATATTTAAAACCTAAAGTATAAGAAGGGATTATATGTTTCACTAATCATAAACACGATGCAAAGCAGGAACAGCAAGGGAAATACCACCATTTTCAGGATACTGACTGTTTTCGGCTGCATGCGGCGGATGACCGCCTTATATAGCGGTGTGGCGGCGATAATACCGATGATAACCGTGATAATGTTGGTCGCCAGCAGGTATTTTGCATTACCGCCTGCAAAGCCTGCACCTTGTCCGAACATCGCACCGAGGTAGGCGACAGCTTCGCTGAGAGTCGGCGCGGAGAAGAATACCCAACCGATTATCACCAAAATAAGGGTGACAAGGTGCTTGATAAAGCCTGGAATAAATTTTAAAACCTTGCCCAACACATATTTTTCGATAATCAACAGCACGCCGTAATAGACACCCCAGATAATAAAATTCCATGCGGCGCCGTGCCACAGCCCCGTTAAGAGCCAAACAACCATCAAATTAAAAATAACACGCGGTGTTTTGCAACGGTTTCCGCCCAGTGGAATGTAGACATACTCTTTAAACCAGGTGGAGAGGGAAATGTGCCATCTGCGCCAAAAATCGGTTACACTTGAAGCGATATAGGGGTAGTTAAAGTTTTCACAAAACTCGAAGCCGAACACCTTGCCCAAGCCGATTGCCATGTCCGAGTAACCGCTGAAATCAAAGTAGATTTGCAGTGTGTAGCAAATAATACCGAGCCAGGCACCGAGCACGGAGGTGTTTTTTGCACCGCTTGCTTGAATGGTCGTGTAAACCGCACCGAGCGTGTTGGCAAGCAGGAGCTTTTTGGAAAGCCCCACTGTAAAGCGCAGCATGCCATCTGAAAACTTGTGAAGCGTTTCTTTTCTCGTTTCGAGCTGCAGCGCAACATCTTTATATTTGACTATCGGGCCTGCAATCAGCTGCGGAAACAGGGAAATATACAGTGCAAAGGGGATAATGCGATTTTGCACCTCGGTATTGCCGCGATACAGGTCGATAATGTATGACATAATCTGGAAGGTGTAAAAGGAAATGCCGATGGGCAGCGCCAATTGCGGGATTTGCAGCTCGATGTGAAAGAGTGCATTGATGTTTTCAACCAAGAAGCCGAAATATTTAAAAAATCCGAGTACGGCAAGGTTGAAAACGATCGCTATAATAAAAGCGGTTTTTGCCTTGCGCGTGTCGCCGGAAGCCTTGGCTTTGTCGATATCCTTACCCGCAACAAAGTTAAATAGGATGCTGATAAGCATCAAAACGATGTAAACAGGCTCGCCCCATGCATAAAACAGGAGGCTTGCAAGTAACAGTATAAAATTTTTCACCGCTGTGCTTTTTGTGATAACTTCACCGATAACATAGTAAAGTACGATGCTCACAGGTAAAAACACAATTAAAAAAGTGGATGAACTAAATACCATTATGGGTTCCTTAATGCGTATTTTGCCTCAGTATTTCATCTTTTCGCACAATAAGCTCGTTAGAATCAGCTCGCAGGTGTCAGCCTTATGAGCTGATTCTGCCTTCTTGTTGCACAAAAATATGACATGTGAGGTGCGAAGCAGTTGATTTTGGCTGATTTGCTTAGATTGGCAATTTTAAAATGTGGGAATACTCTGCGTATTGGCGCATTTTTTAATTGTCGGGATGAGTGAAAGCAGACAAAATAAACCGATACTTCGCTACCGACATTACGCTATATTTTATAATGCTTTTTTATAAGCTTCAAAAATCGAGTCTGCATCCCGAGAGGTGCAGTAAAAAATCATATTGCCGCTTGTTTGGATAATTGCATTTTGCAAGAGTGAATATTGGTCGGGTGCATAATTTTTAAAAAGATTGGATTGGCTCTTTACACGCGCGCGAATCGCTTCCTCAAAGGCAGGAGCGTCCGCTTCATCCTTCAGTTTGATAATCAGCAGCTCCGAGCAATCCATGATGTTATCATTGGCATAGTATAAAATGCCTTCTTCCTTTTCCGTATCAAAGCTGAAAACCTTGGCGGCATCTGCAGCTGTTTTTTTGCTCAGCGCCGAGAAATCAGCCGATTCGAGAACCGGTGCGGCAATTTCCTTCACGCGCTTTTTGGAGCCGCCGGAATGAGATAGGAATAAAAAGACTATAAATCCTATCAATAAAACGGCAAGCACGGATTCGATGATTCTGTATTTATTCTTCATCAATGTTTAATCCTACCTCCGTGAGCAAATACGGCAGAAATTGCTCGGTATAAAAGCTTGATACCGGGTGTATACCGTCTAAATCATAATAGCTGTTACTGATGGATTGCCACAGCGGGTCATAATCAATATAGGTGACACCGACTTCTTCTGTCATACTTTTTATCGCTTCGTTATATGCGGGAATACTCTTTAAATAAGGCTCTGCGGCATAGGCTTTTTCATCGACAGGGAAAATGCTGTTCACAAAGATTTTTGTGTTGGGCAGCTGCTCCTTTAAGTTGTTGATGCATGCACCGTAAAGGGATGCATATTCCGGCGCATAATCCTCGCCGCTGAGTTGGTTTTCGCCAAAGTGCAAAACCAAATATTTCGGGTTCGCCGCGACTAAATCCTCTGTGATATCCTCCAAATATGCCGTGCCGGCACCGACCTCGGCATAGACATTGGAGGAATCCAAAATGCCGTATTCGCTAATGGCTTTCATAATACTGTCGCCGGCGATGATGATATCTTTAAAGGCATATTTATAGTTGCCCTCTTTAATTGCCTCGGCGATTTTTTTGCGCTGTAGCGCGCCCTCGTATTTTTCTTGCGCTTTTTTGACTATGTCGTCGGCTTTATTGCCGCCGATAGCTTCCATCTTTTGCAGGTAGGCGATGCCTTCCTCGGTATCGACCTTTTGCGCTTTTTGCGGCACAAATACAATAAAAAGGCGAATGGATATAATTCCAATCGCCAAAATCAGCAATATCGGTAAAATTTTTATTGTTTTCTTCATTCTCCATCTCCAATATGATGTATTATATCATAATAATTATGTATTATCAATACAATATATGTAAATAAATATAATATTCGGCAAAATCTGCACTGCGGGTATGTTACGATAAAAAAAACTACCTATGGAGGCATATTATGGAGGTATTTTGCAAAAAAAAGACAGATGAGGGAGGGGAGCTTGAATACAAAATGGTGGAGACAAAAGCAGAGCATGAGGAGCTGGGCAGAGTCAGTGTTTACGGCTTGCGGGTAAAATACTGTGCTGCAGGCGATTTTTCCTATTATAGTGCGGAAAATATTTCCTCAAAACCGCAGGTGATATTGCAGATAATTAAGTATCTTTTTGACAAAAGTGTTATGCCCGAGCAGGTTTACGAGAGCATGGAAAGTTTTTTGCAAAGCGTTTAAATACATCTTGACTTTTATGGCTGTGTATGATAATATTATTTGGCAAACGGCACAAGGCAAAGGTCACATGCTAAAAATCAGACAGATAATAAGCGCTATCGCTATCGCAGCCAAAAGGGCAGTTCCGAAGCATCCGCCTTCGGACTGCATATCATTCTGGTCAGTATAACCCGTGATGTTTTGCGATGTGACGCTTGGCGTTGTCGTCACGACAGGCTTTGGCACCACATAATCATATGTGGTGAAATCGCCGGAACGGTTCGTTTTTGCAGCATTTCGTTTCTCCATTTTCTGACGCATTATCTGCATCTTGCATCTGTACTCTTTTTCAAACAGACACCAGGGACATTGGGATAATTCCGAATAATATTCATGATGTTTATTTGCACCGCATTTACACATTGCCTTTCTTAGCTCCAGCAATTCGTAAAACCATTTTTCCGCACACGGTCTGATGCCCGGGTCCAGCAAAGCACGCCTGAACATTTTCTGGATGCTTTCAGGCAGCAGAGAAATATCAGGTGCCTGCATAGTTCGTTCCAAAGAACCTGATGCATTCGTATCTTCAAAAAAAGCACAGCAGCCATTCATAATATTATGCACAGGCTGGAACTCACTCACAGATCCTGAAAATAAGTATCGCAAGCGAAAAGTTATCGGTATTTGTGTTAAAGACCGACTTGTTCTTTTCAAGCTTCTGAAAGTCCACGCCCTGCAGTTCTGGTGCTGAAAACTCAGGTGTTGCAACCACACACGGATACAAAGTCCCTTGCTTTGACCTGATATGGTACGAGTCAGTATCAACAAATGCTACTTTGCAGCTTTTTGTATCCACAAGGATATTGTTAGGGTTGAGGTCACCCACAACGTGCCCAAGCTCGTGAAGGCTGCTCACGACCGCTGCGATATTCATTGCAACTGTAACATACTGCGCCCAGGTATATTTGCTGCGGTTGTCGTAAACATAAAAATCTATCAGACCGATATACCCCGTCATACTGCGCATAATGAACCCGCAGAAACCGCTGTCGTCGTACAGAACGCTCACTGGCCACGCACACTCGGGCAGCTTGTTATAGTCTGTCAGAAGCATTGCCTTGAGCTTATTGTGGCGCTCATCTGTGCGATACTTGGGGTAATATATCTTGGCAACATACCCGTTCTCGCCGCTGAGCTTGTATATCTCGCCCTCGCCGCCAGATGCAAAGCAATCGCCATAGATCGTATGCTTTTTTCCGCTGTTATCCTTCAGGACTTTTCCGTTGTAATCCATAGTAAAGTTCCTATCCTTGAAATTAAGTACCAAAAACACAAAGGTCAGATATACGGACCGTGTAGAGCATTACCAGTTGGCTTTTCGTTGCCACCGTGCGACCTTAGTTATAGTTGTAGTTGTTGTTAAAATTATAGTTATAGTTATTGTTATAACT
>ONWY01000041.1 GCA_900321665.1 uncultured Eubacteriales bacterium | reverse complement strand
GCCACAAAATCATAATTTTTATTCTTCACCACAAGCGAGGAGAGGATGCTGATGCCCAAGCCTGCCTCCACCATTTTTAAAATCACCTCATCATCGACCGCGGTCGGCCTGAACACGGGCTTAATATTATATTTATTTAACTCGCGCTTAATATCCATATCAAAGCCGAAGCAGGGCATAATCACCTTCTCGTTGTCAAAGAGCTTGATATCAAATTCCTTCGTGCCGTTATCCAGCTCACGGGGCAATACCGCAACCAGCGGGTCATCATTGAGGTGAATAAACTCGGTTTCATTATCAAACTGATTGCTCGCGAAGGAAAAATCCACCAAGCCCTCCTTCACCCAATTGTAATTTTGCTCAATCGTGCCGCCTCGAATTTCCACATTAATATCCGGGTACTCTTGATTGAATAGCTTAATAATCGGCAGTACCCATGCGATGGAAATCGAGGTATAGGAGCCGATGGTGATGGTTTTTTTGGAGCTTTCTTGAATATGCTCAATTTTACTTTTTAAGCGGTGGCTGCTCTCAATCAGGTTGCGAATATCCTCTAAAAGCTTCTCTCCCTTGGGAGTCAGCTGCACGCCGTTAAAATTGCGGGTCAGTACCGGAAAGCCGATTTCCTTTTCTAAGCTGTTCATCATATGCGTTAAGCCCGATTGGGTGATGCCGAGCTTATCCGCCGCTTTGGAAAAAGAGCCCATTTCTACCGACAGCAGCAGCGCTTCGTACTTTTTAATATCCATGTAAATACCCTTCCCCTTCACGCCTTGGCACAAAGTGTTATTATGGTTTTATATTAAATTTTTTCAAGATATGAAAAAAACTAATATATTTTGCAGTCTCTATTATACAGCCAAAAGAGAAAAAATCAATGGTTTTGTGCTTTTTGTATCTATAATGTAATAAAATATATGATGATTTTTCATAGCCAAAAATATGAATTTTTTGAAAATTTCGCAAAATTTTGTGTACTTTTTTCTTTTTTTCTGCTATGATAATATTCTCTTATTAACCGGAAAGGAGCGAAAACGATGAAAAAGGATTATTCCCGCATTCCCGGCAAGGTAAAAAAGCTTGTCAAAAACAGTGTTGAAATCAACACGATTGACAAGGCTTTATACTCCGAGTTCAAGGTCAACCGTGGCCTGCGCGATGAGCGCGGTGTAGGTGTCTTGACAGGCTTAACCGAAATCAGCGAGGTTTGCGCCAAGGATGATAGCGGCAACCCGATTGACGGCCAGCTGTTTTACCGCGGCTACAATGTGAAGGATTTAACAAAGGGCTTGCTGGCGGACAAGCACTTCGGCTTTGAAGAAACCACCTACCTGCTGCTGTTTGGCGAATTGCCCGATAAAAAGCAGTTAAAATCCTTTCAAGAGCTGCTTGCAGGCTTTCGCACCCTGCCAAACTCCTTTGTGCGCGATATCATTATGAAAGCGCCCAGCCGCGATATTATGAACAGCATGGCGCGCTCGGTGCTGACATTGTACTCTTACGATAACAATGCCGATGACACCTCGCTCGAAAACGTGCTGCGCCAGTGCCTGCAATTAATCACGCTCTTTCCGCAGTTAGCACTGTACTCCTACCAGGCATATGATTACTATTTAAAAGAAAATAATACTTTCTTTATTAACCACCCGAAGCCGGAGCTTTCCACTGCCGAAAACATACTGTATATGCTCCGAAAAGACGGCTCTTATACCGATTTGGAGGCAAGAATCCTGGATTTGGCTCTCATTATTCACGCAGAGCACGGCGGCGGTAACAACTCCTCCTTTACCACTCATGTGGTCACCTCCTCGGGCACCGATACCTACTCTGCCATCGCTGCAGCGCTCGGCTCGCTCAAGGGTCCGAAGCACGGCGGCGCCAATATCAGAGTATGCCATATGTTTGAAGATATCAAAAGCCATGTGAAGCATTGGGATAGCGATGCCGAGGTCGGCGCATATTTAAAAAAGATACTGAATAAAGAAGCCTTTGACGGCTCCGGTTTGATTTACGGTATCGGTCACGCTATTTACTCAAAATCCGACCCGAGAGCGGAGGTCTTTAAATCCTTTGTGGAGCGCCTCGCGCAGGAAAAGGGCAAGGAGGAGGAATATGCGCTTTATGCCGCAGTCGAGCGCCTTGCGCCGCAGGTGATTGCCGAGCAGCGCAATATGTTTAAGGGTGTGAGCGCCAATGTGGACTTTTACAGCGGCTTTGTGTACCAAATGTTGGGGATTCCCGAGGAGCTCTTTACCCCGCTGTTTGCCATTTCCAGAATCACCGGCTGGAGCGCCCACCGCATGGAGGAGCTCATCAACGGTAACAAGATTATTCGCCCGGCGTACAAGGCGGTGCGCCCGCGCAGAGACTATGTGCCGATGGACAAAAGATAATCAAAAAACACAAAACCTTTCTCGAAACGAGGAAGGTTTTTTTGAGCCTGTGTTGGCGCTTGCCGGTTTTTTGCTTCTCATGCGGTATTTTTTAAATTCAGCGCATATAAAAGGATGTTTTATTTGACTTTCAGGCGCTTTTTCCTTTATAATAAAATCAGCTATTCCAACAAACCGCTGCACTTGGCAAAAAAGTGCGGCAACCGAAAGGAGTTATTATGGCAAAGAAAATTATTGTTGCCGGCGGCGGCCACGGCGGTATCGCCTGTGCGGCACAGCTGGCGGCAGCCGGATACGAGGTTGAGGTTTACGAAAAGCATGCCAGAGACCAAATGGGCTATGATTGGACCGATATTTTTGACCCGAAATCCCTGCGCTATGCACACCTGCCGATGCCGGCGAAAGATAAATACGAATACAAAACCAATATGACCTTCATCCCACCCTCGGGCAGAACCCCGGTAAAGCAGGACGTGCCGGAGAGCGAATTGGAAATCAAAATGGAGCGTCGCGATATTTATGACCTGATTATCACGCATGCCGAAAAAAACGGCGCAAAATTCTTTTTCTCCCAAGCGGTTACAGGCGCCATCCTGGCAGGTGACAGAGTGATTGGCATCGAAACCGAAAAAGGGCAGGTTTACGGCGATATGGTGATTGATGCTTGCGGCTGCGAAAGTGTTTTGCGCGCTTCTCTGCCCGATGTTTGCGGTATCCAAAAGCACACCAATGCCTTTGAAAAATTCTATGTTTACCGCGCCTTTTATAACAGAGCAAGTGAGGAAGAGCCCGAGCACCCCTACAAGGTTTACATGCTCCCAAACGGCAGAATGGGCATCGGCTGGGTTGCCTGCGAGGGCGATTATTCCGATTTGTTAATCGGTGAATTTGAGCCCTTCACCGTAGAGGAAGCAGAGCAAAAGGCTGCATTTTTCAGAAAAGACAACCCGGTTTTGGGTGACAAGGTTCTGCGCGGCGGCTATATGGTGGAAATCCCTGTCAGACAGCCGCTCTCGATTATGGTGGCAGACGGTTACGCGGCGATTGGTGACAGCGCCTTTATGACCGTGCCGATTATCGGCTCCGGCTTGGCAGACGCATTCAAAGCCTCCAAAATGTTGGCAGAAACCATTATCGCCGACAAGAGCGAGACCTACAGCGCGGAAACCCTGTGGCCCTACCAGGTGAAGTATTACAAGGCGCTCGGTGCCGGCATGGCGCCGCTGGCACTCGTTAAACTGTTGCTTGCAAAAATCACTCCGGCGCAGCTTGATTACCTGTTTGATAACGGCATTTTAGGGGCAGATGAGCTGACCATCACGGCAGACAGCACCTCTCTTGGCTCTATGCTCTCCTTCAACCCCGCGCTGCTTGCCAAAGCGAAGAGTCTGATAAAAGATAAGGAATTGACCGCAATGGTACTCAAGCTCGGCAAGGATATCGGCAGAGCTGCCGCTGTTTGTGCAACGATGCCCAAGGTTTACGGCAGATACCCGGTGCAACGCTGGGCAAAAGGCTATGACAAGCTCTTTCGATTGAAGAAATAAAAATCAAAAAACGGACTCTCCTCGGAGAATCCGTTTTTTCTTTGATTATAATAACCGCATGACTTCATCACCATGGCGCTTTTCATCATCTTTCACCGCTTTAACCTCCGGGAAATCGGCAATCAGCGGTTCGTATTTTTTCACAGCCGCATATTCCCCTTTGGCGATGAACGGGTACAGGCGCTTTTTTCCTAACACCTTGTAAAGTGCCACCAGCGCCTTGGCAAGTGTGTTTTTTGCGGAAAGCTTTTGCTTTGTGTAGTGATAAAAGACCGCCGCGTGCCTGCCCTCCTCGGCTGCCAGGCGCTTAAATGCCTCGCGGTCTCTCTCCTCTTTTGCGACCTCCGCCAGTGCCAGGTACATCTGCACCGCATCCAGCTCGCCTTGCTGCGCGGCGATTAAATCCTTCCTTTGTTGCGCACTGATAACCATCTTTTCCTCCCAAAACGGCTTATTTTTTGATTCCCATTTTTTCTTTGAGACTATCGCCGGTTTCATGCATTTTATCTTTTACAAGCTCTGTATTTTCCTGCACCTTATCTTTTACAATTTCCTTATTTTCCTGAATTTGGGTTTTGATTGCCTCTGTGTGCTCTTGCATCATTTCCGCTACATTTTCCGCCGAGAGCTTCAGATTGTCATAATAATGCTTCAAGTGCTCTTGCATATTGCCGCGAAAGACAAAGGTAAACTCGGTTTTCTCCTTCTTTTTCTCTCTGGAATCGGTGATATCCTCTTTCAAATCATCATAAAAGACAACGATACCATTATCCTGCGCAAACTTTTTGACCTTTTTGACCATTTGCATGGAGTAGGCATAGTCCACAAAGAAAATGCCGTAAAACACACCGAAAATAAATAATATGTAGTTTTGAGAAATGAGGTAATCCACCACATCCGGCAGCCATGAATGGAACAGAAAATAGTATGCCGCACCGACTAAGCCCCAAATAAGAGAGAACAGCGGGCAAATAATGCCTTTGTAGTTACCCCACTGCCGTGTATAATCCCACAGGCGGATGTTCATGCGAATAATGAAGATTTCACCGGCAATGAGCTCGACTAAAGTCATAATCACCGCTTCGCTCAGCACAATCACAAGCGCCTTTAAAATCGGGTTCCCAATCGGGAGCATATCGCCCAAATATGACATAAAGTAGAGAATGGAAAGCCCGAAGCCGTAAATCGGCAGGCAGGGGCCTGCCAAAAAGCCCGGGTTCACCCAACGGTTTTTGCCCTTCGAGAGCATCACAAAGTGGCGAAAAAACAACTCGACCACCCAACCGCCGGCTGAGCCAATCATAAAAAATGTGGCAAATCGAAATAAATAAATCATCTTTTCCTCTATTGATACGGCAGCAACCTAAAGGATTGCCCTGCAATTTCTCAGGTGCGCTTTAATATATTTAACTAAGTTAATTTTATTATAGCATGTCGGGAAATATTATCAACCGAAATTTAGCACAATTTCCACTTTGCCCAAAAAGTTTTCTTTGTAAACTTTGCCGCGGAGGAAAGCGTGCATGCGCCGGTGCGCCGATCTGCAATACTCTCCGCACGCAGCTCCGCCCTTGGCGAACCGGTTTGAGATGGACTACGGTTCGAATCCTGTACGCAGCTCCGCCAAAGAAAAAAACACGCCGAAGCGTGCTTTTTCCTTTGGTGGAGACTGCTGGATTCGAACCAGTGACCTCCTGCGTGTGGAGCAGGCGCTCTAACCAGCTGAGCTAAGCCTCCGTATGAATGCGATATGTATTATAGCACAAAAGTTTCCTTTTGGCAATAAGAAAATGAAAAATATAGTTTTCGGTTACTGAGTAAAAAAGAAAATCCCTTTGCAGGCAGTTACAAAATATTTAATCTTGCATGTTTGATTTGGTAGTATTAATGAAAGCAACTAAAACTCTGCGAATTGTTTCGCATTTATCTATTAATACTTTTTATTTTGTTTCATCAAGCAAATTCGCTTTTTTGAATCATTCTAACCAATACTCTGTCTCATGGGTATAAAGATTTGCAGTTTTGCAATAAAATCGGCTCTCCCGTGACCGTAATTAGCTTCTCTGATGTTCGCACCTATACTTGTTGCGGAACGTTCAATCTGATTAACGAGGGAATAATGACCTTTTATTGCATCTGTCATATCTAACACTTCAACTGCAAAATCTATAGATAAATCAGCAAGTTTGTTTTCTCTCAATCTTCACATCACCTTTCTATATGATAAAATTACTATATCATATTTAATGAAGTATTGCAGTTGTCACTGCAATATAAGAACCCGACCAACTTGCCAAATCAAAGATTTGGAGTTAATACCCGGAACCTTGGCATTCGCTTCGCTCGGCAAGAAGTAAAATAAATCCCAACCATATGCGAAGCATACTTCATAGCGACAGCTACTTCATATTCCGCAGGAATACTTCATAAATCCTCAAGGGATTTATTTCATTGAAAGAACACCATTTGTGATTAAATCACAAATGGTGTTCTTTCTTGGTGGAGACTGCCGGACTTGAGCTGCGCTCAAAAGTCCGCTTGCTGTGCAAGCCTCCGCTATTTATATATCCCTCGCGCCTCCGCCCTTGCCGTACCGGCGCGAGATGGATGACGGTTCAAGTCCGAACCGCAGTCTCCACCAAGAAAAAAAGCACGCCATAGCGTGCTTTTTTTCTTGGTGGAGACTGCTGGACTTGAACCAGTGACCCCTTGCATGTCAAGCAAGTACTCTAACCAGCTGAGCTAAGCCTCCGTGTTACTTGATAAATTATATCATTTTATTTGCAAATGTCAATGTTTTCTTGCAAGGATTTTTCGATTTTTTTGTACTTTATTAAAAATCAAAATAGTTTTTGGCATTTTCGTAGCAAATGCCGCGAATGATTTTGCGCAACAACGCCTCATCGCAGGGGTACTCGCCGCTTTCAACCCATTCGCCTATTACATCACACAAAATGCGGCGGAAATACTCATGGCGCGCGTAACTTAAAAAGGAGCGCGAATCCGTCAACATGCCCACAAAGGCAGCAAGGTGCCCTTCGGCTGCGAGAGTGCTTAGCTGCGCGCGCATGCCCTGCTTATGGTCATTAAACCACCAGGCACTGCCCTGCTGCAGCTTGCCGCGCGCTTCGCTTGTTTGGAACGCTCCCATAACGGAAACTATCCCGGCATTATCCTGCGGATTAAGCGAGTACAAAATGGTTTTCGGCAGAGCGCCCTGCACATCCAAAGCGTTTAAAAATGCCGCTAAGTCCTTCATACTCACCGCATCACCAATGGCATCAATCCCGGCATCGGCGCCAAGCGCCGCATATATGCGCTCGTTCAAGTCGCGCATGACCCCGAAATGCAGCTGCATCACCATATTCCTTTGCGCATACTGCGCGCCTAAAAACAAGAGCAGCGCTGTTTTAAACTGCTTTTGCTCCTTTACGGTCGGCATTTCTCCTGCCAAGCGCTTTTGAAAAATGCTCTCGATTTCCGCCTCGCTCGCCGGTACAAAGGGAACGGCATCCATGCCGTGGTCGCTCACCCGACAGCCGAGGGCTGTAAATTCCTCCAGTCGCTTTTTTAACGCTTCCTTTAAATCCGCAAAGCTTTTGATACTGCCCAAGCGCTCAAGATATGTCGAATAATCCGCTTTTTCTATCCCCAACGCCCTGTCGGGACGAAAGCTCGGCAGCACCTTCACCTTAAAATCGCTCTCGCGCAATTTCTCATGCCACTCCAAGCTGTCCGCCGGGTCATCCGTTGTGCAAAGCACCTCAACCCCGGAGCGCAAAATAAGATTTCTCGCCGAAAAATCCTCGCGTGCCAGCTTCTGCTCACCAATCTGCCAGATTTGCTCGGCATTCTCCCGAGAGATGCTGCCCCTGTAATCAAAATAGTTTTTGAGCTCCAAATGGCTCCAATGATACAGCGGATTACCGATAGCGGTTTCTACGGCTTCCACCCATTTTAAGAATTTCTGCTTATCCTCGGCTTCGCCGGTGATATAGCGCTCCTCAATGCCGAAAGAGCGCATCAGGCGCCACTTATAATGGTCGCCCTCTAACCACACGCGCGTGAGGTTTTCAAAGCGCCTGTCCTCATAAATCTCTTTGGCACTTAAATGGCAATGGTAATCTATAATCGGCTGCCCTGCCGCAACATCACGGTACAGCCGCTGCGCTGTCCGCGTAGAAAGCATAAAATTTTCATCCAAAAACATATTTTTCCTCTTCGTGCTCTGCCATTCACTATTCACCG
>ONWY01000065.1 GCA_900321665.1 uncultured Eubacteriales bacterium | reverse complement strand
ATAAGCGACCTTGCACGCCTGTTCTCTTGCTTCGTTTTTGTATCTACCAAAGCCTCTGAATTCGGGAAGGTCAGTTAATAGCTTTGCTAAACAGGTATACTGCAAATCACTGATTTTATTCATATCCTGAATATGCTGAGATACGCCGTCAAATTGGAAATACAAACTATCCTGATAGCTCCTTTTATAATACTTGAAGAGCGGAATCACATTCCATTTCTTCGTTTCAAGTTCAATGATTCTGTCCGTGTAGTTTTTCTCAGAATTTGACTTGTCAAACGAGTCGGGATTGAGCATAATGTCTACAACCTGAAAGAGAGTATTGAAATCCCAGTTACAGTCAAGCGCAACAGCGCCTAAGATAGCTTCAAATAAATCTTCTTTTACAGACTGCTGCTCGTTGACATTATTCTCAATATCTCCATTTCCCATTTTGATAAACTCTGTAAATCCGAGTTCATCAATTCGTCTTGCAAGAGTTTTCTTCTCAACCATTCTGGCTTTTATCCGTGTTAATTCGCCTTCATCAAACTGTGAAGAAAAGCCGTCATTGTCAACGCTACCGTATTTGTCCGATAAGTATTTGACTACGGCAATATCAAGAACTTTGTCACCGATGAACTCAAGGACCTCGTTATCAAGTCCTCCGTTCTCCTGTGAATACGATCTGCGCGTCAGCGCCTGTGTTAATAAATCTTTGTTTTTGAATTCGTAAGAAATCTGACCTTGTATCATAAGATACATTAATTTTTCGTCCATATTTTTTCTCCTTTTTATAATTGTTTAGTTACAAAAAGGCATAAAAAGAGCCCGACAAAAACACCTTAGCCGGTTTAAGGTGTAATTCCGGACAACATAAAATAAATATAATTCTTTGTTTTCACTTGTTTACTAAAGTTCACTTGCATAAACAGTAATAAACACACATAAACAATGTATCAGATTTACAGAATGTCGCTTCGCTTCTTATGCACTTTTGTACTTTCAATATATCATTTAGTCCCATAATTGTCAAGTCCTGTCTAATTCGATGGACTAACAGTGTCAAAAATCAAGTGTCTATGCTGTTTTTTGTTCGGCTTCCCTCTTGATTATGTAAAAAAGCACGGATTTTCTCCGTGCCTTGTATTATTATATTCCTATCATCACTTTAACAGTAAAGATATACTCATCCATCGTGATTTCTTTTTGCAGAGTTTCTCGTATTCAGGCAGAATTAAAAAGCCTTCCGTTTCAAGAGATGGCAGCATTATTAAATGCATGTTCGTTAGTCAAATTGCTCATTCTATATACTCGTGTTTTGCAAGCAGTGCAGCTTTCATCTGTGCTCCCGTGATTTCGCCTTTTGCCCATTTTGCCGATAACTCTTTCGCATAAGCCGTTACGGGAACACCCTCTATATTGTTAAGTGTTTCAGCGACCTTAACCGCTGCTGTTCTTTTAGTTTCAACGGGAGACATAGACTCACTTCCTTTGTTTTGAACTGATATTATTATAAACCATTTTTGTGTAACAATCAACAATTATATTACGCTAAGCAATGACAAGCAACAAGGAATACTAACAAACGGCTGTAACGCTTGTTATTACGCTTGCTATTGCAGACATTTCGACCAAAAAGAAAAATCTACATGATTTAAATCAATCAAAATCTCTCACTAACCATTTAAGAAACACATTTTTTAACACTATTTTTGCTCTTGTTTAATCCTCTTCAGAAACAGGAATATAAACCATTTTGAGCGGAATCATTTTTCTGTATTTTTCACTCAAATCTTCATAGTATTTTAAAACCAGTTCAACCAGTTCTGTACCATTGATGCCGCGAATAATCGGCGTATTATTTAGATATTTCTGTGCGTTCTTTGTGTAATTGGACAGCGTTACAAACAGACCGTAATCGCCTTCCCTCATAGCGCCTTTCAAAGACTGAATTGTTGTTTCCTTAACATCGCCGTCCTGGCTCTTTACTTGCACCAAAATACGGGGAGGCAGTTCATCTTTATAAGCGGTTATATCAATGCCTCTGTCTCCGCCATGAGGAGAAACGGTGGTACGATATCCCATTGCACTAAGAAGGTCTGCGACGAAGTTTTCTAAATCATAGCCTTTTAATTGCCGGCTTAATTCCTTTAGAATATAGTCTCTTGTAATTTCTTCAATATCTTCAGCTGTTGCTCCGATGCTATCATCTTCGGCATCGGGTGAAAAGTTCTTCTTGAAATCTTTGTCAAGAGCTACAAGAAATTCATCTGCATAATTCTTTACTGTAAAAAAGGACATTGCTGACCCTATTTCATAAAGCGCTCCTTGAGAGAATACTGTACGAGGCAAATGCTTTAACCATTTAACCTTACGCGTTTGAACATATTCAATCTGTCCGGGGTCATATACATAGTCACCTTCTACTATTCCTATGTTTACTTCACGATTGATTTTTGAAGGGAAGACAATATAATCCCCAATCTGAACCTCATTACAGAAGCGGAATAACATTCCTGCACCGTTGGCAACACTGCCTTTTTTAGCGTCAGGATAAGTATCTCTGTATTTTTCTTTGAAGGCTTCTCTGTTAGCATCAATTCTTTTTAGGTCACCTATTTCGTGCCATCCGATTGCTATAGTATTATCCTTCAAAAACAGATTGTCATCTTTTGTATGTATACCCCAGATTTTTAATTCATCATTAGCCATAATATCACCTTTATTAAAATGTTACAGTAAGTGAACGTATTTTCCTTTATTGTTTCATTTTAACACAAAAGTCACAGAGATACAACGGCTATTATTTAATCAAAATGCCTCTCGCCGCACCATTTGAGGAAGGAGCTTCAACACCTTGCAGTTTTTTTCGATTTTGAGTCCGGGGAAAGCATCACGGCAAAACAGCAAGCACCCCGAATAAAAAAGATTTCGCCATAAAAAGGTGAGAAAACACTGCACTAAAAAAGACAGAGAGAAATTCCCTCTGTCTTGCCTTTTGCTTTTTTAATTATTCATCTGTTGTATCTTCAACCGGTGCAGCTGCTTCAGTTGTTTCCTCGGCAGGTGCTTCCACTTGCGCTGCCGGAGCCTGCTGTGCTGCTTCTTGCTGCTTTACCGCCTCTTTTACGACATTTTCAAGCTCTGCATCAAGCTCATCTCCCGCTTCTTTGGCAAACTTTTTGACAACAATCATATTGATGATATTAATGATTGCCTCCACAATGAGCGCAATGCCGAGTACCCACATGTATACTGCGGAGAAATCAATCGGTGCCAAAACAACGAATGCGCCGGCACAAATACCGAGTACATTCAAAATCACGAGCAATACCCACGGTGCGCCGGTGCCGCGCATGTTCAGCGCAAGCCTGATACCGCTGATGCAGTGAACAATCAGCCAAATACCTAAAGCGATGCCGAGAATTGCCGCCCAAGTGCCGAGGTTTTCCAAAAACAAAATACCGAGAATCAAGCTCAGAATACCGGGCAGAATACCCTCAAACGGAGCGTGCTTAATCAGCGCTCTGATGCCTAAAACAACCATCACGATACCTTGGATAACCAAGTAAACGCCGAGGATAATATCAAGTGCAACCAGTGAACCGCCGGGGTATGCGACAAACACAATACCGAGCACCAGCGACAGCACGGATATGATAATCACGCATGTACTAATGCCTTTTAATAAATTCTTCATTTTTTTACTCCTTCTTTTTTTGATTTACTTATCATAACAACAATTTAAAAATTTGTCAAATTTTATCACTGCTTATTTCACCGCAAAGCTACCGAGATAGCGGTAGGTGAAATCGGGGTTATTCTGCACAAGCTCTTGATAAGCCGCATAAGTGCAACCGCTGCACTCCACTACATAAGTATAATTGCCAAGCTCGGTTTTCTGCGGTCTGTCGTGCAGCGCCACAAGGGTAATGCCCGCCTTCTCCATGGCAGCGGTCAGCTTCGGCAGCGCCTTTGCGGAGCCGCTTGCGGTAAAAGCAAGGCGGTCGGCAGGGGCTGTGGCAGGCGCTTCTGTCGAGAGCACATAAAAGCGCGTTTTGTTATGATCGTTATTTTGAATGCCGGCAGCGAGGATTTCAAGCCCGTAAACCTTTGCACAGCCCGCAGAGGCAATCGCCGCGCAGGAGGTGTCCTTGCCCTCTGCCACTTTTTTTGCACCCTCTGCGGTAGAGGCGGCCTCCACCACCTGTGCGCCGGGTAAATTCTTTTCAAGCCACTCTTTACCTTGGGCAATGCCCTGCTTGTGGGAATACACGGTTTTGATATCGCCGAGCGCCGTACCGGGCAGCACCAGCAGATTTTGGCTGATGGGCAGCTCCACCTCGCCGACCACCGCTGCCTTTTCGCTCGCAAGAAGAGTGTCAATGTAATCGGTGACAGCACCGCCAATGGTATTTTCCTGCGGGATAACGGCATAATTGCTCTCGCCGTCAATCAGCGCCTGCACCGCATCGCTGACCGTTTCATAGGGCAGGTAGCTACCCTTTCCCCCGAAAAAGGTTTCGCAAGCCTCTTGGGTATAGGTGCCCTCCGGTCCTAAATAGCTGACCTTTGCCGCATCATAGCGAATTTCAACCGCCACTTCCTCTGCCGCTTTTTGATTGGAGCAGCCGACAAGCGAAGCGATGAGCAGCACCGCCAACAAAACAGAAATTGTCTTTTTCATATCGTACCTCCTTTTTCCTTATTTTAGCACAGCGTGAGGAACTTCGCAAGGGAGAGCGCAATATCCGCCTACTGCAAATAAATAATGACATTTTTTGCGCTTTGTGGTATAATCATATCCTCAAATGATGTAATGCGATAAAGGGGCTTTTATTTTTATGGAAAATATGAATGAAATGTTTTCAAAAATGGTCGGCACACTCGCTATCATCCTGTTGATTGCTGCCTTTATCGGCAATCGGGAAATAGTTACTAAGTGGTCTGATAAGACAAAGAGCCGCTGGAAATACATTCTGCTGGCAGGCGCCATCGGCGGCATTTTCGGCATTTACGGCAATGTTTCGGGCTTCGAGCTCAACGGCGCGGTGATTTCCGTGCGCGATATGGGGCCGATGCTTGCGGGCTGTATCGCCGGTCCGATTGGCGGCTTGATTGCCGGGCTGATGGCGGGGCTGCACCGCCTGCTGCTCGGCGGCATTACCGCATATGCCTGTGTGGTTGCCACCTGCTGCATCGGTCTGATTTGCGGTCTTATCTCGATGCTAAAGCGCGAGCTGCTGTTTAAGCCGCTTTGGGCGCTGCTCATCAGCGTGGCAATGGAAGCCTTCCACCTGGGCGTGGTACTGCTGATGGTAAAGCCCTTTGATACGGCATTTGACATTGTCAAGCAAATTGCGCTGCCCTTTATTGCCATTAATGCGCTCGGCTTTGTGCTGATGACAAGCATTATCAACCACAGCGAAAAGCAGCATAACCTCAATTTAGAGCGCAATCGCTTAAAATCGGAATTAGAGGTTGCCAATGTCATTCAACACTCGCTCCTGCCCAAAATCACGGCGGATTACCCCGGGCGCAGTGAAGTGGATATCAGCGCTTTTATGGAAGCGGCGAAAGAGGTCGGCGGCGATTTTTACGATGTCTTTTTTGTCGGTAAAGATAAGCTCGCCTTTGTTATCGGCGATGTGTCGGGAAAGGGTGTTCCCGCAGCGCTGTTTATGGCAAACTCCAAAATTACCCTGCAAAATTGCATTCGCGATATTCCGAAGCTTTCGGAGGCAATTGCAACGGCAAATAATGCGCTGTGCGCCGGAAATGAGGCGGATATGTTTATCACCCTGTGGGTCGGTGTGCTTGACTTAACAAGCGGCGAGATGAACTTTATCAGCGCCGGGCACAATCCCCCTGTGATAGTCAAAAACGCGCATGCCGCTTACTTAACCGAAAAGAGCGGTTTGGTGCTTGCCGGTATGGAGGGTGTTCCCTATAAAGAGCATACCCTCACCCTTCAAAAGGGAGATATGCTCTATCTGTACACGGACGGTGTAACAGAAGCGGATAATGCCGCAAAAGAGCTATACGGCGAAGAACGCTTGCTCACCTGCTTTGATAACGCGGCGGAGATGAGCGCGGCGCAGGTAATACAAGAAGTAAAGCAATCGGTCGATACTTTTGTCAACGGCAATACTCAGTTTGATGATATGACAATGCTCTGCTTCAAATATCGGTAAAATTATAAACCGCAAAAAGTACGAAAGAGCATCCTCTATATGGCAAATCGTATTCAAAAAAACAAAAATCAAAGCAGCGCTCCCGCACAAAAACGCAACGGCGGCAAGCGCGCTGCCGCTCTCTTTATTGCGCTGGCAGCTATCTGCGCCGCGGCATTTGCCGCCACGCGCGCACCTGCCGCCATCGCTGTCGGCATCGGCGCTCTGTTTGCCGCTGCAATTGCCTTTTTTATATCGACATCCGCGCCGGCAAACACAAACCAAAAAACCGCCGCAAAGTACTATGGTGATTTCGGCGAACAAAAAACAGGCGATATTTTAGAGCACTACCTGCCCGAAGATTACACACTTGTTCAAAATCTTACTCTCCACTATGCCGGCGGCACCAGCGAAATTGATGCCATTGTTATCGGGAAGAGCGGTGTATTTATTATCGAAATCAAAAATGTAAAGGGAACGATACGCGGCGATTATGCGGATTATGAGTGGTTGCAGGATAAAATCGACCGGTATGGGATTGAACACCCCAAAAACCTGTATAACCCGACAAAGCAGGTCGGCACCCATATTTGGCGCTTGGCAAAGTTTCTGCGCGAGAATAAAATCGATACTTATGTGCAGGGTGCGGTTTACTTTGCCAATCCGGAAAGCGCGCTTGCGCTAAGCGGTGAAGAAGGCAAAATTCCTGTGTTCTCTTACCGCCAAACATCGGCGTTATTGGAGTATATCTATGCCGGCAATGCACAGCTGTCCGCAGCGAAAGTACAAAGTATCGTGCGATTGTTAGATGAGATATAACCCAAAAGCCCATTGAAAGCAGCTTGCTCTCAATGGGCTTTTATTATGTACAAACCGCTT
>ONWY01000027.1 GCA_900321665.1 uncultured Eubacteriales bacterium | reverse complement strand
CAGTCGGGATTAAGAAATAATCCATGTTGCTGACTTTGAAGGCATCCTCCTCAAATTTCGGAAGCTGCCCTGTGCCGGTCATTGAAGCGCGGTTGACCATATACGGCGGGAACACCTCGGTGTAACCGTGCTCGGTGTGAGTATTCAAAAAGAAATTGTAAATGCTTCTCTCTAACCTTGCGCCAAGCCCTTTGTAAAAATGGAAGCGCGCGCCGGTTACCTTGCCGGCGGTTTCGGGGTCTAAAATTCCCAAATCCTTGCCGATATCCCAGTGTGCCTTCGGCTCGAAATCAAACTGCTTCGGCTCGCCCCAGCGGCGAATTTCCACATTGTCCGCATCACTCTTGCCGACAGGGACGGTTTCGTTTGGAATGTTCGGAATCGAGAGAATCAAATCCTTTTGCTCGCTCTCTACGGCTGCAATCTCGGCATCCATGCCCTTAATCTTTGCTTTAATCGCATTCATCTCGGCTAAAATCGCGCTGACATCGCCGCCCTCTTTTTTGATTTGCGGAATTTGCTTAGAAGCCTTGTTTTGCTCGGCTTTTAATGCATCCGCCTTAGAGTTTAATTCTCTTCTCTTTTCATCGCATGCCAAAACGCGGTCGATAATTTCATCATAATCACCGTTGCGGTTTTTCATTGCCTGCTTCACGCGCTCCGGGTTTTCGCGAATCACCTTAATATCTAACATGTGCTTTTAATCCTCCTGATTTAAGATATTTGCTATGCTTTTTAAATCGTCTTTATTATAAAACTCGATTTCGAGCGTGCCTTTATCGCGGTTATTATAAACCTTGACCTTTCTGCCGAGGCTCTCGGTCAGCGAAAGCTCAACCTCATCAAAGAAAACATCTCTTTTGCGCTTCTTTGCCGTTTGCAAGGGTGCGGATTTGTCGCTTGCCGCGCGCTTCGCCATCCGCTCCACTTCTCTGACAGAGACATCGTTTTGGGCAATAAAGTGCGCCGCTTCAATCATCTTTGCCTCATCCTTGAAGGATAGCAGCGCTCTTGCATGACCGGCAGAGATTTTCCCGCTTCTGGTCAATTCCTTTACCTCGTCGGGCAAATTGATTAAGCGCAGAGAGTTGGCAATCGCCGGTCTGGAGCAGCCGACGCGCTCCGCTGCCTGGTCTTGTGTTAAGCCGTATTCATCAATCAGCGCCTGAATGCCATAGGCAGTTTCAATCGGGTTTAAATCCTCGCGCTGCAGGTTTTCAATCAGCGCGATTTCTTTCTTTTCCTTCTCGCTCAGCTGCTTTATGATGACCGGTACCTCAATCAAGCCGGCAATGCGGCTTGCGCGCCATCTTCTCTCACCCGCCACGAGCTGATACCTGCCGTTTGAAAGCGGGCTGACAAGGATGGGTTGAATCAATCCGTGCTCGCTAATGCTCTTTGCAAGCTCCATCAGCTTTTCCTCATCAAACAGCTTTCTGGGTTGGTCGGGATTGGGTTCAATATCACTCAGTTTTAATGTTACCGGACTTTCCTCTGAAGCAAAAAGCCCGTCGTTATCGGCAAAAAGGGCATCTAAGCCTTTGCCGAGTCCGCCTTTTGACCTTGCCATCTTTCTTCTCCTTTATCTCTACTTTCTGTTGTTTCTCAAAAATTCCAAAGCCAGCTGATCATACATCAGCGCCCCCTTGCTGGCTTTGTCATAGTACCTGACAGGCTCGCCGAAGCTCGGTGCCTCCGAAAGGCGCACATTCCTGGGAATGGCTGTGGTATAGACCTTTTTGGGAAAATATTTTTTTACTTCCTCCACAACCTGACCGGTCAGGTTGAGCCTGCCGTCGTACATTGTGAGCAGCACGCCCTCAAGCTCCAGGTGCTCGTTGTACTTTCGCTTTACTGCCCTGACAGTAGACATCAGCTGCGAAAGCCCTTCAAGTGCATAGTATTCGCACTGAATCGGCACTAAGATGGAATCCGCCGCTGTCAGCGCATTGAGTGTGATAATGCCTAAAGACGGCGGGCAATCGAGAAAAATATAATCAAACTGTTCATCTATCGGCGCCAGCGCTATTTTTAAGCGGCTTTCTCTTTTGGGCATCTCCACAAGCTCTACCTCTGCACCTGCCAAATTCATGCTGGCAGGGAGAACCCACATATTTTTATACTTTGTTTTGACAATAATTTCCTCTGCGCTTGTTTTGTTGATTAACAAATCATAGGTAGAAAGCGCAGTTTCCTTTTTATTGATACCAAAGCCGCTGGTCGCATTTCCCTGCGCATCAATATCGACTAAAAGTACCTTTTTCCCTTTAGCGGCAACTGCGGCAGCAAGGTTTACTGCCGAGGTGGTTTTGCCCACACCGCCCTTTTGGTTGACAATTGCAACTATTTTACTCATTTTATCTCCGTTTTATTAATCAATCTTTTATATTTACTCTTATTATAGCACAGTAAAAGATTATATACCCATTCCGCGCAAATTTCAATATGTTTCACATGAAACATAGCAAGAAAAAATTTGTTTTATTTTGTTGAATTTACCATTGAAATATGGCTTGACAATTCGCTTTTCACAAGATATTGTGTTTTTCTCTGCCTGCAACGCAAAGCGACCGGTTTTTCTCTTAAAAAACAAAACAAAACTTGTTTCTTTTTCACATTTTTCTGTTTCTGTGTGCTTTTTGTCGAGAAAATAAGTAACAGCGCTCCCGAACCGCAAAGCTAAACAACAAATATCGCCTTTTTATGATGTTAAATGTTATGTATGTATTATAATCTCTATTGCAAGCCTTTCGTGAAAGCTCTTTTCGCAGATAATTTTATTAAAAACGCAACAGAGCAGATGAACTACAGCGGGATGCGAATGCCGCTGTACCGCTGTGCCTTATGCCCTGCATTGTGAATATCACTTTGAAAAAATGCTACTTCAAAACGCAGGGCACAATAACACAGAAAAGACAGAGGGATTACCTCTGCCTTTCCTGTGTTATTGGGGGTGTGAGAAGAAAAGTATATATCTGTGCCATGTGGAGAAAGCACAGAGGGAGTGATGTGTTGTTCACTCCAAGGCATAGCTTTACCGAGTCCGTCACGCTCGGTAAAGAAAGACCGTAGTCTGTTTCTGACTACGGTTAGATTGTATCATATCTCAAGGTGCCTGTCCACTGTTTTTCATCGCAATAAACGGCAGTATCTATGCGGTTTGGACAGCTTACAACGGTTTTTTTAAAATTGCTGTCGCTGTGCGCGGGTATTTTGTCGGCGTTTGCGATATCTTTTTTATTAAAATGATATTGCGCTCGCTGCCATCCGGTAAAGTAACCTCGTTTACAGCCGCTGTCTTGCCGCCAAGGGTTTTTATTGCCGCTTTTGCCGCTTCCAATTCCTCGCCGCCCTCTTTGCCCTTCATGGCGATAAAGTAACCGCCCGGTTTAACAAAGGGCAGGGTCAGCTCGCACAGGCTGCGCAGGTTTGCCACGGCGCGCGCCACCGCAAAATCAAATGTTTCACGGGAAACATTTTTTCTTGCTTCCTCTTCGGCTCTCGCATGAAGGACTGTGCCTTGTAAAGAAAGCTCTGCTAAGGTATCTTCTATAAAGCGAAGCTTTTTGCCGGTAGAGTCAAGAAAGGTCATTTGCAAATCCTCGCGCGCAATGAGCATGGGCAATGAGGGAAAGCCGGCACCGCAACCGACATCAATCACCTTTGCACCGGCGGGAATATCGGCATACTTAAAAACCAGCAGGCTATCCAACAGATGTTTCACGGCAATGCCTTCGGGGTCTTTAATCGCTGTCAAATTCACTTGTTTGTTGCGCTCTACCAAAAGAGAGGAAAATACATCTAATGTATCGATAACGGTATCGCTGAGCTCAATGCCGTAATCATTGCCGTGTTTTTTTAGTTGTGATTTATCTATCATCGTGCAATTCCTTTCGGGCGGTTCAAAATCATGCGGACAAGCGGTAAAAGCAAAAGGTCATTTACCGTTCCTTAATTTTCACTCTTGGCAAGGTGTATCAGCAGCACACTGACATCTGCAGGGGTAACACCGCTGATACGGCTTGCCTGGCCGACATTGTGCGGTCGGATTTTGGTCAGCTTCTCAGCAGCCTCCAGGCGCAAGCCGGTAATTGCTTCATAATTTGTTTCGGGAGGGATAAGCTTTTTTTCCAAGCGACGCATTTCTTTTATCTGCGCATATTGCCTTTGAATATACCCCTCATATTTCACAGAGATTTCAACCTGCTCGAATACTTCCTTTGGCAGCTCCGGTCTGGTCGGGTCAACGGGTGCCAATATTTTGTAATTCAGAGAAGGGCGCTTCATCAGTTCAATCAGCTTGCAGCCTTTTTTTAGCGGTGATGTTTCATGTGAAACAAGGATAGCATTCACTTCGTCCGAAAGCGGAACAGAGGTGTTTTCCAATCTCTTGCGCTCCTGCTCTATCAGGCTTTGCTTTTGTAAAAAGGCAAGGTAGCGCTCCTCGCTAATCAGTCCCAATGCATGCCCTGTCGGTGTCAAGCGTGCATCGGCATTATCTTGCCTGAGAATTAAGCGATACTCACTGCGGCTGGTCATCATACGGTACGGGTCAGTGCATCCCTTGGTCACCAAATCATCAATCAGCGTGCCGATATAGGAGCCGGCGCGGTCTAAGATAAAGGGTTCTTTCCCCAATATTTTGTGGGCAGCATTAATACCGGCTACAAGACCTTGTGCTGCCGCTTCCTCGTAGCCGCTGGAGCCGTTAAATTGCCCGGCACCGAATAAGCCTTCATAATCCAAAAATTCCAAGCTTGCTTTTAATGCCAAGGGGTCAACACAATCATACTCTATTGCATATGCTGTGCGCATGACCTGCGCGTGCTCCAGACCCGGGATAGAATGAATAAAATCCGCCTGCACATCCTCGGGCAGTGAAGAAGAAAGCCCTTGCAAATAGATTTCCTCGGTATCTAAACCGCATGGCTCAATGAAAATTTGGTGGCGTTGCTTTTCGCTAAAGCGCACGATTTTATCCTCAATACTCGGGCAATAGCGAGGGCCTTTTCCCTCAATCTTACCGGAATACATCGGTGAGCGGTCTAAATTGTCTAAAATAATCTTTTTGGTGGTTTCGTTGGTATAGGTAATATAACAGGAAACTTTATTTTCTATTTTATTTTGCGCAGCAAATGAAAAGTTGACAAGCTCACTATCGCCCTTTTGTTCCTCCATCTTTGAAAAATCCAAGCTTCTGCGATTAACGCGGCTCGGTGTGCCGGTTTTGAAGCGGCGCATCGGAAGCCCTAATTTGCGAATTGCCACTCCCAATTCCTTTGCGGGAAACATACCGTCCGGCCCGCTCTCGTAGGAAACATCGCCTACATAGATTCTGCCCGATAGGAAGGTACCTGTGGCAAGAATCACACACGTAGCGCTGTAAAGGGCTTCTAACTTTGTTTTTAAATACCAGGTTTTTTCCTCTCGGTAAAGGTCAATAATCTCCGCTTGCATGATTTCGAGATTTTCCTGTGTTTCCAGCACATGCTTCATATAGCGGGAATAATCCTTGCGGTCAATTTGGGCGCGCAGGGAGTGCACGGCAGGACCTTTTCCGAGATTGAGCATGCGCGATTGCAAGAGGTTGGCATCTGCCGCAATACCCATTTCGCCGCCAAGTGCATCAATTTCTCTGACAAGGTGCCCTTTTGAGGTGCCGCCGATAGAAGGGTTACAGGGCATATTACCCACCCAATCCAGATTAATGGTAAAGACAGCCGTGCTGCACCCCAACCGTGCTGCGGCAAGGGCTGCTTCTATCCCGGCATGACCGGCACCGATAACGGCGATATCATAATGTTTTGCAAAATATTCCATCTTATTATCCTATTTCCCGACACAGAAATTTTTAAAGATTTCTTGTGTGATTGCTTCTGTCGCTCTCTCGCCGGTTAATTCCAAAAGCGCGTTTACCGCGCTATCAATACTGACATTGACAGCATCTAAGGTAAATCCGCTCTCGAGTGCCTCTAATGCCTCGTCCACACAGCTCAGTGCTCTTGAAAGGCATACCTTTTGCCTCTCGGTTGCAAGCAGCGGTGCATAAGGGTTAAAATCCGCCGTGCCGAGCGCCTGCTCCACGGCTTTTTCAAGATTGTGGTAGCCATCGGCATGCTTTGCGGAAAAGATAATCACCTCTTTGCCGTATTCCTGCAAAATATCAGGCTGCCACACAGCCGATAAATCCGATTTATTGTAAATAAGGATTGCGCGCTTGTTTTTTATCGTCTCCAAAAGGGCAAAATCTTCCTCCCCGAGCGGCTTTGAAGAGTCAAAAACCGCTAAAATTAAGCCGGCGCTTTCGGCTTTCTTTTTTGAGAGCGCAATGCCGATGTTTTCGATGGTATCTTCACTCTTTCGAATCCCCGCAGTATCGGATAACTTGAGTACCGAATTGCCGAAGTGCACAGAGGTTTCCACCACATCGCGTGTTGTGCCCTCTATATCCGTTACGATACTTTTTTGCTCGCCGCAAATCAAATTCATGATGCTCGATTTGCCGACATTGGTTCTGCCTAAAATGGCAGTATCCACTCCCTCGGTTACAATCTTGGTCACATCAAAGGTTGCCAACAGCTGCTCGCACCTTGCCTTTGCCTGCACAAGCTTTTCTTTCAACTCGCTCTCTTGCGGTATTTCGAGGTCATCCTCCGGGTAATCGGTCCACGCCGCAAGGTGGGCGGAAAGCCCGATTAAGGAGGCATTTATTGCCTCAATTTCCCGAAACAGCACGCCCTCTTTCGCACTGAGCGCCGCAGTGGCGGAAGCATCCGATTGGGCAGAAATGATAGATGCCACTGCTTCTGCACGCGTTAAATCAATTTTTTTGTTTAAAAAAGCTCTTTTGGTAAATTCTCCGGCTTCGGCAGGCTCTGCACCTGCTGCATACACCTGTTCAAGAACCTTTTTAAGCAAAAAAAGCCCGCCATGGCAGGAAAGTTCCACCACGTCCTCCCCGGTATAAGAATGCGGTGCTTTAAAAACCAAAGCCACACATTCATCCAGCTTTTCTCCCGTTGCGGCGTGCACAAAACCGTATGCAGCGGTATAACCGTGCATTTGCTCGAGTGTTTTTTTGGTAGAAAGTGCTTGAAACACTTTTTGTGCAACCGCGGTTGCTCTATCACCGCTAATGCGAATCACACCGATACCGCCCACTGCGGGTGCTGTTGAAATTGCCGCAATCGTTTTCATAATGCTTTTCCTTTAAAAAATAATGGTGGTGGAAATCTCCACCACCATTGATTACAATTCTATCAATTAGTCGTTGTTGTCCGCTTTTGAGACAATGCCGTAAAGCGGTGCGGAGGAAAGGTCCTTTTTCGGCTCCCTGTCCTCAGCCGGTGCTGCAGATGCAGCATTGCTTTTTTGAGCGCGATTATAATGATTACCGCCTCTTCTGCCGCCGCGCCTGTCATTTTTGCGATAAGCGCCGTCGGCAGGAGTGATGACAACTCTTCTATCAATATTTGAACCGATAGAGTGGCTGCTGACTCCTTCAATATCCTGCACGGCAGTATGAATGATATGTCTTTCATACGGGTTCATCGGCTCGAGTGTAATTCTTCTGCCGGTGCGCAATGCATTCTTCGCATTTCTGTGGGCAAGAGCAATGAGAGTGGTCTCTCTCTTTTCGCGATAATTTGCTACATCTAAGCTGACGCGCACATAATCATCATGCCCTTTGTTTGCAACGAGAGAAGCAAGATACTGAATGGCATCTAAGGTTTCCCCTCTGTGGCCGATAATCATACCGTCCACATCATGGTCGCCGCTGTCAAGGTGAATAAATACTGTTGCTTCATCTTGAATCTTGGCAGAAGTGGTGACCTCCGTGCCAAGCATTTTGGATGTGATATCCTTCACATATGCTTCGCAATCTGCCATTGCTTTTTCAAGCCTTTCCGGGCTGACCGGGGGACGCTGCTTCTTTTGAGCTGCTTCCTCCTCGGGCTGCGGTTGCGCTTTTACCTTTTTCTCGGTTTCTTTTTTCACAGGCTTTTTTTCAGCCTTCTTTGCCTTTGCTTTCGCAGGCTTTTTCTTCGGCTTCTCTTCCTTTTCATAAGAAGCCTTCACCTGTGCCTTTTTGCCGCCGAATAATCCTAAGATTTTTTTAGACGGCGCACAGATAATATCAAACTTAATGTCGGCATACTCGGGTGCATTGAGCAACCTTCTTGCGTTTTCGCGCGCTTGCTCAATGGTCTCGCCCTCGCCGATTTTTTCAATGATCAAAATAGATACCTCCGATAAGCTGCTAAAGCAGCTTTTTTGTCTTATTCAACGACCTTCTTTGTATCCTTTACACTCTTTTCATAAGCAAATCTGTTGATGACATCTTTAATCATATTCTTTGCTGCAACCTTCGGCGGTGCATAAATATTAGAGAGTAATACGGTTTGGAAGAATGCAAAAATATTGGAAATGACCCAATAAAAACCTACGCCGGCGGGCACTGTAAAGCAAATGTAAATTGAGAAAAGAGGCATAAATGCCATCATACAGCCCTGGCTGAGCATATTGGAACCCTGGCTCATGGCAGGATTATATTTTTTCTGCATTCTTGTTGAATAAAATGATGTTAAAAATGAAGTCAATCCCGATAAAAGGGGAATAATCCAAAGAACACCGAATTGTTTAATGGAAGGGGTTTGGGTTAAATCAATGCCGAATAAATAAAAGCCCTCGGCAAAGCTTTTCATCTGGTCAATTTGACCGGCACTGAAAAACTGTGAGATTTTCCCCGATATTTCGGAGGAAGAATCCTTTAACTGATTTAATACCAATAATTCCTGGTAATAAGCTCCTCTTTTGGTGGAGCTTAATCCTTCTAAAATAGTTTTAATACCATCATCGGCCAAAAAAGCTTTTGCTTCTTCCGTAAATCTTAATACATAAGAAATCGGGCGCGTAATCGCACCGTAAACACCCCAAAGCAACGGCAGAGAAATTAACATCGGTCCGCAACCGGCTGCCATGGGATTATAGCCCTCTCTTTGGTATAATTTTTGTTGTTCTTCGGATACTTTTTGGCGATCGTTACCAAACTTTTGCTGGATTTTTTGCAGCTTCGGTTGAATTCTAAACTGCTTTGCCTGATTCTTTTGTTGCGGAATAGAGGTCGGCAGCAAAAGCACTCTTGTCATGATAGTAAAGACAATGAGTGAAATGACATAAGGTGCCGGTGTATTTTTGAACAGCTCGTAAATAAATCCGAGAATATATCCGAAAATACTGTAAATAAATCCGAAAATTGCGTTCATCTTTTTCTCCTGTGTTTTAAGTTTCGCCCGTAATTCTTTGGCGGAACAGGGTCGTAACCTCCCTGAAACAGCGGGTTACATCTTAAAATTCTCTTGAAGGCAAGCCACGAGCCTTTTAAAGCGCCGTGTACCTCAACCGCTTCAAGAGCATAAGCGGAACAAGTGGGATAAAAACGACAGCAACCGGGAGAAAGCGGAGATAAAACAATTTGATAAAAGCGAATGAGTGCTTTAATTACTTTTTTCATCTTTCAAAATACCCGCCTTTTCAAAACAGGCCTTCATATCTTCTGTTACTTGTGTGGAAGAAGCAAAAACACAGCGTGTTCGCGCTACAATGACAAAATCATAATATGCATTTAATTGCGGCAAAAGCGAGCGAAACGCAACGCGAAT
>ONWY01000123.1 GCA_900321665.1 uncultured Eubacteriales bacterium | reverse complement strand
AGAAAAGTGTCCTTACACAGTCGTGTGATGTACTTTGGAGAGGTATCAGACCGATGCCGATGGTCTATCGATTAACTTCCCGGTGATGTCAGCTTCGATGTCAAACTTCTTACCTTTTTGCGGAAATCCGCTTCCGGCGTGGCTTTCGGGCTCCATGTACTTGAGCCCCGTTTCCCCTCCCTGACCTTGTAGCTATTTGTCCGCCAAGGTAGAAACGTTGATTTTACGCCTTAAAGTTTGTCCACCAAAGTGCCTATCAGTCCATGGTTTTGATGTCAATTTGATGTCAGTTTCTTTTTTGTGCCCCGAAACCCTTACTGGGAGCGGCTTTCAGCGTTCAGTGACTTGAGCGTCGGGATTTGGAGCGGATGCTTTTACATCTTAATCCGTTACAATGAAACGGCGGGGAAGTATGTGTCACCGCCGCATCATCATTGCAATTACTTTTGTTTCATTGTATAATCGAGATAGCAAATCGTCGAGTTGAGGAGAAGAAAATATGATTTGTCCGCATTGTCAAAAAATCATAGCCGAGGGTGGCCAGAGCTGCCCGTTTTGCGGAATGCAGTTTTCTGCACCGCCGCAAGGGCAGGCGCAAGCCGGCGCAGGGGTGCCGCAGGGGCAGTATGCCCCGCAACAGGTGAACATGCCATATCCGCAGGGGCAATATGCCCCGCAGCAAGCATATGCGCCATATCCGCCACCGCCGCTCACGCCGGCGCAAAAATACCAAACACTTGGTGGCTTTTTGCACTTTGTTACGGTGATTTGGCACTACATTTTGCCGATTTTTTCGGCATTGGCGGTTCTTTCTTACGGCATTCAAGGGGTTAAACTCATTACTGAAATTGGTGCCGACAATTATACATTTGAAGCATTGAAGCCCGCTTTACGAATATTTTGTTTATGTGTCACACTTGTTGTTGAAGCAGTCTTTAATTGTATTGTTGCCGCTAAAATCGAGCGCAGGGATAGCGGCTTTTTACGCTTATGGCAAATAGTTTCTCTGATTAAGATATGTTTTTCTGTAACACAGCAAATTGTTTTTGGCAGTGCTTTATCCGCTGTATTGGTCGGGGGTTCCCGGTTGGTATCATTTGCGGTTTGGCATATTTACTTTGCCACATCCTTGCGGGTGCGTATTTATATGGGGTCGGAGGATTACCTGCACAAGGCACTATTTCATAAAGGGCTGTTAAATTTAAAACCGAATGTCGACAAGAGCACAAAAAACAAAAATTCTCTGATTGCCGCTGCACTGATACTTATCTATTTCGTGATTGTAGGGATAAATGCTTCTTACACTTTAAAACCGGTGATACAGCAACTGCGCACGCAAACGGAAGCCGCGCAACAAGCGCGGGTGAGCGAGTATACGGATGAATTGACAGGCGCTACTTTCACCATCCCGAAAGGGTTAAAAGAAACCACGCAATTTGCGGATTCCCGCTACTCACTTGTGCTTGAAAGCGCGCATGACAATTTTGAATTTTGCGCTTTTGCTTCTCACGATATGTTTGAAGAGATGGATGAAGCCGATAAGCAGAATATGAACCGTGCGCAGATGAATAACGAAATGTTTACCCGCAAGGAGATAGAAGATTGGTTGACGGAAGATGCGGGCGAAACCGTTTCCGACACAAAAACAACTGTGGAGCGCATCGGAAAGTATGAATACTATGTGGTATCCTCTCGGCAAACCGATGAGAGCGGAAATACGGGAGAAATAGTCAATTTTGTACATTACTATAACGGGTATGAATATGTTTTTCACTATGAAACATATTTTAAACGATTTAGCATGGATGCCGTAAAAGAGTGGATAGCCTCTACCACCATACCGGGGGAGGCGGCACTGCCGGAAGTGCAAAAGAAATAGAGCGAAAACGCATTTATTAAATTTCACTGTAACTTAGATAGCGGTTCCTTGCTTGCTTTAGAAGTATACTGAAATTACATTCATATGGACATGACTTTTTTAGTAGTTCCCCCGATAGAAAAACGGCTCTATCGGGGTTTTTTATATTATTTTGTCATTCTGTTCCTCATTTAGCCGATGAAGCACGGTCAAGCGCACCGGTAATGCGGGTAGCTACCGTATATTTTGCTATACGCCGGCAATACTTCCCCTAAGACCCTTGAAGCGAAAATAAATCTTGACGAATACACCCAATGGGTGTATTATAATATTGAGGTGACAGAGATGAACATTAGAGAAATGAGAACACAGCTTGGCGATACGCAAAGTGAGTTTGCCGCTCGCTATCATATTCCGTTTCGCACCATTCAAAATTGGGAAAACGGATTGCGCAAGCCGCCTCAGTATATTTTAGATTTATTGGAAAACCGCATTAGAGAAGATCTGGTGAATCGAAAGACAAATACTTTACCGAAATATGATACTCGCAAGAGTGACCTGCCGAAGCGCAGTGACTATATCGGTGCCTTCTCTTGGTTGAAGGCTGTCCGTGACCAACTTGGAGAAGATGTTGTTTTTGCCTTAGATGAAGCACTGATGTGCCAAGGCAGCTTCAGAGGGCGCAGTGATGAATATATTGTTTGGGTTTACGGGGATGATTCGTTGGAACGCTTTAATGGTGTTGTTGTGTTAGGTAACGAAATCAGTCCCTACAATGTGAAGGAAAAGAACGGTTTGCGTTTTACTGAATTCAACCGCACGATTTCCGATGCACTTGCCAACGAAGATATTCTTGATATGCAAGGTATTACCGAAGCGGTCAGCCGCTACTACTATGCAAACGGCGAAAGTTTTGAAGGATTGTTTGTCGCTCCGGAATATCAAAAGGGATTTGAAAGAATCGCTAAGGAAGCGAAGGACTATTATTCCAATTAGGGGGCATACTTATGCATATTACAGCTGAAGAAAAATTAATGTATCAAATCATGAAAGCCATTTATGAAAGCGGCATCCCTATCAATTTCAAAGGCTCAATGGTATTAAAAGCCTGTCTGATGGAAGCGGGGTATGTAGAAGACACACGCCATACCGTTGATATTGATGCGAATTGGTATAGCGAAGTGCCGCCTACAGCCGAGCAAATGGTTCATTCTTTACAGCAAGCCATCGATGCAAGCGGCACCAATCTGAAAGTTAGTCTTTACCGGATGTATGGTGAGGGGCGCTCGGCGGGGTTTGAATTAACCGACCCTGAGACAGATGAAGTGTTGTTCACAATGGATATTGATGTTAATCGTCCTGCTGTACCGACAAAAATCTATGAAGTGGAAGGCATTCGATTCCTCGGCGTTTCGCCAATTCAAATGATAGCAGACAAAACCGCTGCAGTTTCTACCGACAAAGTGTTTCGTCGCATCAAAGATGTTGTAGATTTGTATTATCTTTCAAGTGTTTTTAAATTTGACAGTGCTGCTGTGCGAAAAACGCTGAAAGAAAGCGGAAGAGAATTAGAAAGCTTTGACGGTTTTCTCGGCAGAAAACAGGATTTACAACATTCTTATGAAAAATTTCGTTTTGCAGGCGGAGTAAATAAACCGCCTTTTGAGGAAGTATATGAAAGAGTAAAAACATATATTGCAGATATACTTCCCTACTAAAACAAATATTAATGATACGAGCCGACAGTGTAATGCTGTCGGCTCGGTTTATATGTAAAAGAAGAGATAATGAAAATACGGGGATGCCACATGTGGGTTTTCAAATTCCATCGGCGCGGTTTTTGAAAGAGTTTTTGGAAAACCTGAATGAGGAAAACTGCGTTGCTTGAAACGAAATACGACTGCCATCTCACCCGAAACGGGGTGCGCCTTTGCATGGCGGGCGGCGAGGAGTTGTCGGTGAAATGCTGTGCGAAAGCCGATTGACTATCGCGGCAATAAGTGCTACAATATTTTCACATGATTAAATAAATAAGGGAGAAAGCTATGTTTATTACCTGTTTGGATTTAGAGGGCGTTTTGGTGCCCGAAATTTGGATTGCATTTGCCGAGGCAACCGGCATTCCGGAGTTGAAAAAGACCACCAGAGATGAGCCGGATTACGACAAGCTGATGCGCTACAGATTAAATATTTTAAAAGAGCACGGCTTGGGCTTAAAGGAAATTCAAGATGTGATTGCTACCATTGACCCGATGCCCGGCGCAAAAGCGTTTTTAGACGAGCTGCGCAGCATTTGCCAAGTGATTATTATCAGCGATACCTTTACCGAGTTTGCGGCACCGCTGATGAAAAAGCTCGGCTACCCGACTATTTTCTGCAACTCCCTCGTGGTGGCGGAAAACGGCGAGGTGACCGATTTTAAGATGCGCTGTGAAAAATCAAAATACACCACCGTTAAAGCATTGCAGTCCATCGGCTTCGATACCATCGCCAGTGGCGACAGCTACAATGACCTGGGGATGATTGAAGCGAGCAAGGCGGGCTTCTTGTTCAGAAGCACCGAGCAAATTAAGAAGGACTACCCGAACCTGCCGGCATTCGAGACTTATGACGAGCTGCTCGGCGCGATAAAAGAAGTGATTGGTTAATTCTAATTTAGCGCACGAAGTGCGCTAAATTAGCAACCTTTTAACGGCTCCCCTTGTGAGGGGAGCTGTCTTGCGTTAGCAAGACTGAGGGGTAGTCAAATCCCCACAAACTCAGTAAA
>ONWY01000233.1 GCA_900321665.1 uncultured Eubacteriales bacterium | reverse complement strand
CAGAGCGAAGCGGAACGAGTGCGAGTGCCTCGCCCACCATTCTTATTTCTTCTTTCTTATTTCTTCTTTCAGCGAGTGAAACGAGCGTTCAAATTCTAATTTAGCCACCGCACGGGTGGCATAAATTAGAATTTTCGGGGGTTTTATGAAAAAGTTCAATAAAATGAATGAGCTCGCCTGGTGCTTTGGGATTTTGTTTATTTCACTGGGTGTGTTTTTGGTGACCAAAGCCGGCTTCGGGGTCTCCATGGTGGTTGCGCCGGCATACATCGTGCATCTGGCGGTGGAAAAGCTTTTGCCGTGGTATTCCTTCGGCACGAGTGAGTACATTTTGCAAGGGGTGCTGCTCGCGGCAATGTGCATCATCATCCGCCGCTTCAATTGGCGCTACCTGCTTTCGTTTGCCACCGCGGTGATTTACGGCTTGATTTTAGACCTGTGGTTTGCGCTCTTTGGCGGCAGCGCTCCCTATACCGCGCTTTGGGCGCGCATTCTCAGCCTGGCGGCAGGGGTGGTGATTACCTCGCTTGCGATTGCGCTGTTTTTCAGAACCTATTTGCCGCAGCAGGTTTACGAGCTGTTTGTTTCGCAGGTTTCGGCGCGCTTCGGCAAAAAGACAGAGCGCTTCAAGCTGTGGTATGATGTTTCCTCGCTGCTCATTGCCGTGATTCTGGCGCTGGTGGTTTCGCACCGCTTTGAGGATATCCGCTTTACCGATTGTATCGGTATCGGCACCATCGTGTGCACCGTGTTTAATGCGCTGATGATTTCGCTGTGCGGTAAAGCGCTCGATAAACTGTTTGGCTTTGCGCCGGCTCTCCCGAAGCTGCAGCAAGCCTTAAAATATAATTAAAGGAGAATTGTAATGGAATACACCTTTACAGCAAGCACAACCGTGCCCTATGCCCTCGAGCAGGTGTGGGAGGTGTGCCACAAGCCCAGAGAGCTGGATTTTGACGGCACCAATTCCAACCGCACCCAAAAAACAAAGATTATTGATATTTCCGACACCGAGTGGAAAGAAAAGCTGGGCGACGGCACCTTTAATATCATCAAGGTCAGCTTTGATGAAGAGAAGAAAATCATGGTTTTCAATACCGAGAACCCCGACCACCCGACCGAGATTACCAAAATGACCTTGACCTTCTCCGCGGCGGAGGAGGGTACGCAGGTGGATGTTATCTCTTTCATGCAGAGCAAATCCAAGCTCGGCATTTGGGTGCTGAAGGCAGCCAACAAGAGCGGCAAGGCAAGCGAAGCAACCAAGCAATCCGTCGCCGATGCGATTAAGAAGGCGATTGAGGGATAAATTCTAATTTAGCGCACACTTCTTGCGCTAAATTAGCAACCGCTTAACGCCCTCCCTTGTCAGGGAGGGGGGACCGGATTTGACTACCCCTCAGTCTTGCTAACGCAAGACAGCTCCCCTCACAAGGGGAGCCGTTAAAAGGTTGCTAATTTATCTGCCTACAGGCAGATAAATCAGAATTTCCAGAGGTTATTATGAACGATTACAAAACAACTTGGCGAGAGAAAATATTCTACGGTGTCGGTGCCATCGGGCTCGACATCAGCTACGGAATGTTTTACTCCTTTTTAAGCTACTACTTATCGAGCGTGTTGGGGTTAAAAGCAGGCTTTTTGCTGCTGTTGACCCCTATCGCCAGAATTTGGGACGGTATCAATGACCCGCTGATGGGTACGATTGTGGACAACACCCGCACCAAATTCGGCAAATACCGCCCGTGGATTCTCATCGGTGCCGCCTCCAATGCGGTGGTGCTGTTTTTGCTGTTCACCTCGTTCGGGATGAGCGGCTTGCCGCTGTATATCTACATCGGCGTGATGTACATCCTGTGGGGGATGACCAACACCATGGCGGATATTCCGTATTGGAGCATGGTACCCTCCTTCACCTCCGACCCGAAGGATAGGAATATGGTATCGACCGTTGCGCGCACCTTCTCCGGCTTCGGGCAGGGCTTGATTACCATCTTGACCCCGATGATATTGCCGCTGCTTTCCACCGGTATGCAAAAGACCGACAAGGGCTATTCTGCCAACGGCTTTTCGCGCTGGGCAGCCATTTGCGCGGTGGCGCTGGTGGTATTCAGCTTGATTTGCGTTATCTCCACCAAGGAGAAGCACGTAGTTTACGGCGCAAAGCAAAAGTTCTCTTTTAAAAAGATTTTTCAAGTGCTGAAAACCAATGACCAGCTTGTCGTGTTTATGGTTGTGGCGATGCTTTCCAATGCGGGGTGGTACCTGACCAGCGGCACAGCGGTGTACTATTTCTCCGATGTGCTCGAGCAGCCGAAGGCGCAATCGCTGTTCCAAACCATCGGCGCGGTCGGCTCCATTCTCGGCTTGCTGGTGATACCGATACTCTCGAAGTGGTTCAGCAAAAAGCGCATCTATCAAATCTCGCTGGTGATGACCATTATCGGCTATGTGCTGATGTATGTAACAGGCCCGGTGCTCAAGCAGCCGCTGCTGCTCGATATCTCCTACGTGTTTGCTTCCACCGGCATCGCTTCGATGTTTGTTTCGCAGACTATTTTCCTGGCGGACATTGTCGATTACGGCGAGTATAAAAACGGTGAGAGGAATGAATCGGTTACCTTCTCGATGAAGGGCTTTTTGCAAAAGATGGCATATACCATTCAGACCATCATCCTCTTTGGCGGCTTGGGGCTTGTGAATTATAACGAGCAAATTACCTCCACCACCAAAGCGCTCAACGCCACCACCAAGACCACCATCGGCATTATCGCCTTTGCGATTCCGCCGGTATTAATGCTCTTATCACTGCTTGTGTTTACAAAGAAGTATAAGCTGCACGGCGAGCTTGCCGATAAAGTGCATGATTATATTCTTAACGCAAGAAGTGAAGAAAATAAAAAATAATATTTAGGAGGATTCAATATGTTTTGTCACAATTGCGGGCAGGAAATTGCCGATGGCAGCACCTTTTGCCCCCAGTGCGGCGCAGCCGTAAGCACAAGCGTAGCACCCGGCGCAGGGACTGTTGCGGAGCAGCCTGCAGCACAACCCGAGGCGGTAGCAGCACCGCAAGCGGAGGTCGCGCAGCCGGCACAGCCGATTGCCGAAGCAGCACAACCTGCAGCGGAGCCTGCACAACAGCCTTATGCACAGCAAGGCTATGAGCAGCAACCCTACGAGCAACAGCCCTATGCACAACAACCGTATCAGCAACAGCCCTATGCACAGCAGCCCTATGCACAACAGCCCTACGAGCAACAGCCCTATGCACAGCAGGGCAATGCACAGCAAGGCTATGCGCAACAACCGTTTGCGGCACCGCAGCCGAACCCGGCTCCGTCGTTTGCCGATTGCATCAAGCTGTTTTTCAAAAACTACGTTAATTTCTCGGGCAGAAGCCGCCGCGCCGAGTATTGGTATTGGGCTCTGTTCCAAGTGATTGTACAGGTCGCTTTGAGTGTGCTCAGCGGCGCGCTTTCCGCTTTGACTAACGGCTCTTCCGTGGTCGTAGTGATTTTTTCGGCTATCTCTTGGCTGTGGGCAGCGGCATGTATCTTGCCCGGCATAGCGCTGACTATCAGGCGCTTGCATGACATTGGCAAGAGCGGTGTGTATATCTTATTCGGTTTAATCCCGATTGCAGGCACTATCATCCTGTTTGTTTGGGCATTGACCGATGGTAATCCGGAACCGAATCAATACGGTGTCAGCCCCAAATACACTCCCGGCTTCAGCTACGAGCAGCCGCAGCAGTAAGCGGTGCAGATGTTGTGCCTGCACTTAGGGAAACTATTTTAAAGGCTTAGAAAAGAGGTAAGGATGATGACTTGTCAACATTGCGGCACACAGTGCCCCGAAGGAACAAGCGTTTGCCCGCACTGCGGCGCAGCGCTTGCGCAACAAACCTACCAACAACAGAAACCTGTGTATCAGCAGCCTTATGATGCTACCAAAGAGGTGATGAGCGTCGGCTCCTATATCGGCGTGTTTATTTTGTCGGCAATTCCGATTGTGAATATCATTTGTTGGATTGTGTGGCTTGTCAGCCCCAATACCAATCGGAACAAGAAAAACTACATCATTGCCAACATTGTGCTCTTTATCATCGCTATTGTGGCAGCAATTATCTTAGCTTTGATTGGAGTTGCCGGTGCTATATTAGGATTTGTACAATTTCTCATTACAAGAAAAGATAAGAAATTAGAAGATAGGTTAGATACTAGATTTAACAAACTTGATACTAAAATTGATGGTATGCAAAAAGAATTTGATGAAAGGTTTAA
>ONWY01000024.1 GCA_900321665.1 uncultured Eubacteriales bacterium | reverse complement strand
AATGGTCACTTCATAACGGGTGCGGGTGTCCCGCCCTTCATTCTTCTTTCTTATTTCTTCTCTCTTATTTCAGCGAGTAAAACGAGCGTTCAAATTCTAATTTAGCCACCCCTTCAGGTGGCATAAATTAGAATTTGCATATTTCCTCTAAAAGTTCTATAATAAAATTATCAAAACCACAGGAGGCGGCTATGCAACAGGCTTTAACAAAAAGAAAAAAACTCGGTTATGCCTTTGGCATCTTTACCGAATCACTTTACTATAATATGTTTTACACATATTACCTCACCTTTTTAAACGAAATTGTCGGTATTCAGCCGCGCTGGAGCGCCATTATCATCTTCATCTCCATTATGTGGGATGCCGTGACCGACCCGATTATCGGCAATTATACCGACAAGCCCGGGGTGGATAAGCGCAAGGTAATGCGCGTTTCTATTTTGCCGCTTGCCATCTTTTTTATTGTCGCATGGAGCAGCATCGGCGCGAGCTTTACCTCGCAAACTGCCAAAATTTTGCTCTACACCGCTATTTCGATGGGCATTTGGGTTTTCTACACGCTTTACTCTATCCCCTACTATGCGGTCGTGGCGGAGCTGACAGAGGACTACGATGAGCGCACCTCCATTCGCTCGCTCTCCTCGCTGCTCAATGCGCTGTGTGTGGGGCTCGGCAACATTCTGCCGGCACTTGTGCCGACCGTCGCCGTTTTGCTCGGCAAGCGCTACGAGAGCAATGCCTACGCGATCATCGCCGCACTCATCAGCATTCTTGCCATTGTGCTCGGCTTTATTTGCTGCAAGTCGCTCAAGGGTGTCTATGTGCCCAAAGCGGCGAAGCCGGGCGAAAAAACAGAAAAGGTGAGCATTCGCTCCACCTTCGCCGCCTTCGGCGATATTTTAAAGCTCAAGCCGACCAAGTGGTTTTTGCTCTTTGTCTTTTGCTTCCTTGCAATGAGCAGCATGATTCAATCAAATTTAACCTACATGGTGATTGATTGTATCGGTATGGAGTACGATACCGGCATCGTCTTTGTCATCCTCTCGCTGGTGGTAACCATGGGCATCACCGTGCCCATTGTCGAAAAAGTCGCCGAGAAAAAAGACCGGCGCTTTGCGGCACTGCTGTTTTTAAGCATTGTTTTTGTGCTCGAGATACTCATCAAAATTATCGGGCTTGATTTCACGGTCGGCTCGTTTAAGATTATGTGCATTATCAGCCCTGCAGTGCTCGGTATCGGCACCGGCACCTTCTGGACCCTCTTTTACTCCATGGGCTATGACTTGGTGGAGCTCAATGAGTTTAAAACCGGCGAGCGCCGCGAGAGCACCATCACCGCCCTGCCGCAGCTGATTCAAAAATTCGGCTCCGCCTTCGGCATTTTGATGGCAGGCATGCTCCTTTCGGCATACGGCTACGACAGCTCGGGCGATATCGCCGGCAAGGAAAGCCTCTTTGCAAAGGTGACCGATGCCAAAATCATCAACGGGATGGAGAATATCTCCACCATTATCCCGGCGGTGATTCTCGGCATCTCTATCCTGTGCCTGGCACTGTACCCGATGACCCGCAAGCGCTTCAACGCACTGATGGTGCAGCTCGAAAAAAAGCGCAAGGGCGAAAAGTATAGCAATGAAGGGTTTGAGAAGCTATTGTAAAATCTAATTTAGCGCACACTACTACCCCTCAGTCTTGCTAACGCAAGACAGCTCCCCTCACAAGGGGAGCCGTTAAAAGGTTGCTAATTTATCTGCCTACAGGCAGATAAATTAGAATTAAAAAACCGAGCATCATGCTCGGTTTTTTTCATTTCCTCCAAGTGTGTATTACCTCGGGGTTTTCAAATATTTCGTTAAGCTTGTCAAAAAACGGTACAATATCGCCGAAATCCAGCGCGCGGTGGTCAAAAACAATGGTCAGCGGCATCACCTGCCTGATGGCGATTTCCTTCTCGCCTTTTTCGTTGACAATCACCACAGGCTTATCCTTTGCCGCGCCGATGGCGATTGCCGCCACCTGCGGCGGAATAATCTCAAGCAGTGTGACCGCGCCGCTTTGCGAGCGGTAAACAGAGCCGATGTTGGAAACGGTGATGGTGCCCTGCTCAATATCGTGCTTGGTCAAGCGGTCGCGCTTCGGAATCGCTTCGTAGCGCTTTTTTGCCGCCCCTTTGAGGGTTTTTACCTTGTGCTTGCCGGTCTTGGAGCCGATTAAGCGGTTAACGGTTTGAGAAATTTTACCTTTTTTCAAAGCGGTCATGGTGTTATCGAGCGATACTTCATACATCACTTCATTTAAATTCGAATTTGCCATGCGGCGCTTCACATCGTTAAGATAGGCAACCATTTGGTCAAGGTTTTTGTTTTCAAAGTTATGCAGGTTCACTGTCATCATCTCGCCGGTGGGCAACACCATCGGCATGGAAATATTAATTTCGGACAGGGTGTGAATGACACCTCGCACCAGCTTGCGGTCAAAGTCGATATGTGCATTCATCGCGGGGCAAGCCTTCAGCCCTTCGACTATCACTTTGAGCATCAGGGTGTTGACCGTTATCTTTTCTTCCGCCTTTGCGCCCTCATTAAGCTTTTGATATTGCTCCATAAAATCGGTCACATCGTGCTCATAGGTGCACGCAACATGCGGGATGGTTTCCCAGCTCTCGCTGGTCATATTTGCCACAATTTTACGCTGAATGCCAAAATGCTCTTTGCGAATGAAATTTCTGTTTTGCTTTGCCATAGTTAATCCTCTTTCTGCTCGGCTATAGGATTTTGTGCTCAAGCGGTTGCTTCGTTATTAAGCGCTTCCAGGATTTTAAGAACAATGCGGCTGGAATTTTGCGCCGCTGTGTCGCCAAAATTGCCGTAGCTTTTATGTGCCTTGCCATCTGCCTTATCGGATAGTGCGCGAATGACGGCAAACGGCTTTTCATATTGCCGGCAGACAATGGCAACAGAGGCGCCTTCCATTTCACACGCGAGCGCTTGGTAATCCTCATCGAGCTTTTTCACATAGGATGCCGATGCCACAAATTGGTCGCCGGTGGCAACAGTGCCTTGGAACACATGGTCCTTGCCCACCACCTCTACTGCGGCTTGGTAAGCAAGAGCGGTTAAGTGCTCATCACACTCGTAGTATTCTCCTCCGTTGTAGCCCGCGCCCGGGTCGCCGGAGTTCCACACAAAGCCTTCATTTGTCAGTGTGCCGTAATCGTGCTGCACAAGCTTGGTGGCAATCACCTGGTCGAGCACCTGCTCATCATCGCGAACACCGCCCGCAATGCCGGTAAACACCACCCGCGATACAGGGAAGTTGTTAAACATGGCGCTGACACACGAGGCAGCGCGCACCTTGCCGATACCCGCTTTGGTGATAATGACCGGCTGCTCGCACAAGGTGCCGATGTGGTACTTTGTATCGGCAATTGTTTCCACGCGCTCAATTTTCGCTTCGCCGAGCAGCAGCTCAACCTCATTATCCATCGCGGAGACAATAGCGGTGTATGCCTTTGTTTCTTCCTTCCCGCTGCTGCACGCACTTAAAGCCAGCGGTATCAAAAACAAAACCAACAGCACCCACGCAATTCTCTTTACTTTGTGATTACTTTTTTCAAAGTTTTTCATATTTTTCTCCTACTTGTATTTCGGGTATAAGTTTAACAACTGTTTCTCATTTTTTCAATAGTTTTTAAAATATTTTTACATATTTGATAAAGTATATTCATAAATGTAGCAGTTAGCATAAGGTGCGCCCTCGGAAGGTATCGAGGGCGCACACGCTCTATAGTTTCAAATCTTTCGGGACAGGCGCATGGAAAGCGATGTTGCCGAGGTTGGTGGGGGAGCTAAACAGCGCCAGCTTGTTTTTGATGATTTTCGCTCTGTTTTTTTCAAAGGCAATGTCGCTCAGGCTAAAAACGCGGATGCCGGCGGCGACCGCCCCTGCATCTTCCCCTGCGGGCACAGCCATGGTTACCTCGTAAGGTCGGTCGGGCAGCAGGTCAAAATAGTTATCGGAAAACGCTGCGCCGGAAACCTCGCTTGTCAGGCAGACAAGGCGGGCAAATCTATCGGCTTTCAGGTTTAGGGTGATAGTGCCGTTTTCGATAACGGTTTGAGTTTCAATTTTCGCCGCCGGCAGGGCGAGGTTTTTCTCTTTATCCGGCAAAATGACTTTTTGCATGCACATTTCGCCGCTCTCGTTATACAAGCGCACACAAAGCCCTGTGCGAGATTTTATTGGCTTTGGGATGTGTGCGGTATGAAGGCGGAAAACTTTTTTCACGGCAAGCGCAGGGAGTGTCATTTTTTTGTGCAAAACGCGCTTCTTTTCGCCCGCAAAGGTGAACCAAAATGCTTCGATACCGACCGCAACCGGTTCATATTTATCGTTGTGGGCAAAGACCTCTATTTGCTCCGGTCTGTCCTCGGCGGAAATGCATACCGGTGCATTGAAGCGCCGCGCCGCGTAGTGCAGCGCTTTGTAATTATAATGGTAGTCCATTCCCGACCAAGAGCAAACCGGCCAGCAGTCATTCAACTGCCAATACAGTGAACCGTTACACCTGCCGCGGTGGCGGCGCCAGTGCAGGGTGGCATCCTCCACACACTCCATTTGTGCCAGCTGTGAGAGGTAGATATAATCCTCAAAGCGCTGCGGCAAATGGAACCTTGAAGCGATGTAGTAAAGCATTTTGCGGTTGCCGCTGCCACACTTTTGGTGGGAAAGAAAGACGGGTGAATGCAAGTCATAGTCGGCTTTTGCGGCAAAGGTTTTTACGGTTTTAAGGTCGGGCAGGCTCTCGAAGCCGAACTCGGAGCAAAAGCGCGGGAAGCGCCTCCGGTAGTAGGTCATCGGCTGCATCCCGTGCCAAACCGCCCAAATGTGGCTGTCTCCCGCATTGTCTTGGTTAATGCCGGTGTTGTAAGCCGTGCCGCAGGGCGAGCCGGGGATGTAAGGTGTTGTGGTGTCGATTTTTCTGATTTGGTCTTCAAGAACCGTGTAAAAGAAGGTATCGGTCCACTTAATGTAATCTCTTTGGTGTTGCCAAGAACCGCTCATTTGTTCAATTTCGTTATTGCCGCACCACAGCGCAAGGCAGGGGTGGGAACACATGCGCGCCACATTAGCGGCAATTTCACGCTTGACATTTTCCAAAAAGCTTTCCTTGAAAAACGGATAGCCCTGGCAGGCGAACGGAAAGTCCTGCCAGACAAGGATACCCATTTCATCGCATTTTTTCAAAAACGCATCATCCGCGTAATAACCGCCGCCCCATATGCGCAACAGGTTCATATGGGCAAAGCGCACGGCGGCAAAAAACTTCTCCCGCTTTTGTGCATCAAAGCGGTGAATGAATTGGTCGGGCGGGATAACATTGGCGCCCTTGGCAAAAAGCGGTACGCCGTTTAGCTCAAAGCGAAACTGTTGACCGTAGGCATCCGCCTCTCGGTTGAGCTTCAAGGTGCGCAAGCCGATATCGAGCACTTTTTCATCTACCGCCCTTTCGCCCTCCATGAGTGTGACGCTGACCTTGTACAGCGGCTGCACCTCTTTGCCGGAAAGCTCATAGGTCCACCAAAGAAGCGGGTTTTTAATCTCAAATGCCGCATGTGTTCCGTTTGCCCGCATCACCTCCCCATCGGGGCAAGTAATGTGCACGGCGGCGGTTACTCGCTTTGTACCGAAGTGCTGTATTTCGGTGTTCACGGTGAGTGTTACCGCGCCGCTTTCATGGTGCTGCTGGCAGGTTGAAACCCGAGAGAGCCTTGCGGTGTTCACAAATTCCAAAAAGCACGCCCCGCTGATGCCGCTTGGCACCAGCACCGGTCCCCAATCCCAACCGAAATGCGATTGCGGCTTGCGGATGTGGATAATGCCGTTTTGTCCGTTCGCATTGATAGTGCCGCCCTCCTTGCGGTAGGTTTGGGAGACAAAGTTGACAGGAGAGTGAAAGAAAACGCTGATTTCATTTTCACCGGCATGGAGCAAGCTTTTGACAGGAAATTCATATTTTAAAAAGCAATTTTCGGTGCTGCCGACAAGCGTGCCGTTAATGCGGATATCCGCAAGGGTATCGAGCATCTCAAAGCAAAGGAATACCTCGTCGCAGGCAAGCTCCTCGCTGCCGACATAAAAGCCGCGCCGATATTCCCAATCGGACTTGCCGACAAAGGCACAGTCTTTTTCATTGACTCCGTAAAACGGGTCGGAAATCAAGCCGCCGTCCGTCAAATCCGTGAAATTGCAGCCGGGAACATGCGCTTTGTACCACTGCGCCTTCCCTGCCTGCCGAAATCGCCATTCACCACCGTTAAGACTTTTTTTCATAAAAACGCTCCAATTGCAACAAATTGATGGGGTTTTTATCCCCTCGGTATTTTACTGAATTTCGTTTTTGGTCGGTTGTTGTGACAACCTTTTTCAATATTTTATCTATACATACATTACCGATGCACCTTGTTTTTCTTCTTTTCAGCCTTGCGCGCGGCAAGCTCTGCCGCTTCCTCTGCCTTCTTTGCGGAGGCGGCGGCTTCCCGCTCTCGTTCTTCTTCATCAGCCTTTATCTTCGCCCGGTCATAAAACGCGGCAATCTCATCCAAGCGGCTGTAATTCTCCTGCTGCGCAAGCAGCTTCTTGGCATCCTGATACGGCGCCGCAGCTCTGCCGAATTTTGCAAGCTCATCCATCAGCACCTTTTCCTCCTTGTGCGCCTGCTTCTTCCCTGCCTGCAACGCCTTAATCTTACTCTTGATTTCGGTAACAAGCGCTTTATCGCCTGCCTTCTTAGCCGTGTTCTGCATGCCTACAAGCTCAAAGATTTCCTCGTCAATCGCATCCTCTTTATCAAACAAAGCGGTAAGAGAAGCCATATCCGGCTCGACAAATTCATGCGCCGAGCCGTAGTATTTATCAAATGCTTTTTTAGCGGAGATGTTTTTCTTGGCAAATTCAATCTTAAATTTGCGCAGCTGTTTTTCATCCTCATTGCCCTTCGGCATTGCCCTGGCGGCAGCAAGCTCCTGCCTTGCAGTTGCAAGTTCCAGGTTTCTGATATGGTCAAGCCCTGCCGCAAACACACCCTTTGAAAGCTCAATGCGGTGTTTGTAAAGCGGGGTGTCAAATTTATCAAGTTCCTTGCACACAAACCGGGAAATTTCAATTTCCTCGTTGTATGCAAGGTCTGCGCGGTATTGCTTTTTGCCGCCTCTTTTATCGGGATTTTTTGGCGTAGCGGCAGCCATTTGCTTTGCGTTATTAATCAGGTCAACCGCTTCAACAAGTCGGCTGCTTTTCAGCGCGCCGTTGGCATAATCCTCAAACATTGCCCTGACCTGAAGCACGCGGATAACGCTCTTCTGCTTCTTCTCGGTAAAATCATAAAAGAAATAGGGCACCACATTTAAGAACGCACCGACCGCACACATTATGATAAGCGCGGGCAGGAATTTCCAAAGCAGACCGGGTTCGCCCGTGTCGGTAAAAAGAATGTCAAAGGATTTTTCGTAACCGTTGCCCTCGTAGATACCGAATTTTGACTGCACCGCAGGGAGCACGGCGGAGGTTGCAAGGGTCACAAGATTGCCGATGGTCGCAACCGCGGCAAACATACCATCAATTCTCTCGCCTGAGCAGTATTGCTGATAATCGCGGATATCTGCCTGGATGGCAGGTGTCGTAATCTGCTCAAATGCGCTGAAAAGGTAATTTGCCCAAATACAGATAACAAGCCACCAGAAGCTTTTGACATTGATAAGCATCAGCACAATGCACACCACATTCATCAAATTCACCGTGATAAGCACTGCCTTTTTGCCGAAGCGCTTCACAAAGAAAGGCGCGGCAATCATCCCCCAAAGCGATGCGTTGCCGATGAGTACCCATGCCACGCCGTAGGTTGCGGGGGAAACGGTGTGGCCGTAGTTTTGGTTATAATAAAGAATATTGGCATAAGCAAGCTCCAAGAAGCCGAGCCAGCCCGCAAGCGAGATAATCCAGAAATATTTGTTTTTGGCAACCTCCTTGAGGGCGTCAACAAACCTGATTTGAATGGTGTGCGTTTTTGCCTGCACGATTTTTTCGCGCGTGTTGGCAAAAACGACAATGGTTAAGCCGATACCGATAACCGCATATATCGGGTAGGCAATTCTGTAAATGAGAATATCGGATTGGTCTTTTTGTGTAATCTGCGCGATAATCGGATTAACAAAATTCATGATGGAGGGTGCAAGCGAATACACAACCGCCTTGATTGCAAGCACATCCGTTCTCTCTTGCGTGTTTGGGGAAAGCACGTGAATCAGGTTTTCATACGCATCCTTAAAGAAAAAGAAGAAAAAGTGCAAGCCGAGATTACAGATGAAAACAACAATCACTTTCACGAGATATCCTTTTTCAAGCCCAAACATCTGCCCGGGAAAAAGGCGATACATCTGCTCATAAGGAAACCAGACATATATCAGCGAAAGTATCACTGTAGGAATCCCCATGGAAAGCAGGTAGGGCCTGTATTTACCGCCCTTGCCGCGCGTATTGTCAATCATATTCGCCCTGACAGCGGTCAGCGGGATGTTCAATATGGTTGCAATCAGATAAATGATGTAAGAATGGGTAGCGTCAACACCGATTGCCGTGCTGACAATAATATTCGTTGTGCTTACAATCAGCGTTGAGCCAAGCTGAATCACAAAATATGCACCAATACCGCCAAACGCATAAGAAGCAATCTCCTTGAAGGACATATACTTGCCCTTGGGAGGCTCTTTCCAATAGTATTTGACATTATTCACCAAACCTACAGCCTTCTCTTTTACCGACTTGTCTGCCATAATAACGCTCTCACTTTAAAAGATTTAATAATATGGGTATATCAATCACACACAAATAATAACATAGAGCATCATGATTTGCAATGTTCGCGGGTTACTTTGCGCAGCAAAATATCATTAGCTGCAAGCAAACTTCATTCCAATAGAAAAGAACACAAAGTAGCGAAAATGAATTTTATTATAGAAAAGCATTAAAATCATCTCAGCATTTTATCACCATAGCTCAAGGTGTTGGTGCTGCTGCAGGGGCTTTTACAGCAACTTATAATAATCTTTCTGCTTAATCATATCCAAATTAAACGAGCATAGATTTAGAGATTATCTCATCTATGCTCTTTCTTTTAACATTAGTTAATTTTTGCACCCAAACCTACCGAAAACAGCCCCATTTTCCAATGGGTATATTTTCCCTTGGGCAGATAGAATGAAGGAATGAAGTCGGGCTGTGCCCTAATGAAGCCACTCGCTTCGCTCATTAATGAAGCAAAGTCGCGGAATGGTTAAAAACTTTGGCAAACATTTCTTCATTAGCATAGCGGCTTCATTTCTTCATTAGCGGTGAAACCGCGACTTCATTTCGAATCCCGCCGCTTCCGCCAATAGAAAACACCGCTTGTATCAAAAGCGGTGTTTTCTGTTGGCGGAAGCGGTGGGATTCGAACCCACGAGCCCTTGCGGACTACCGCATTTCGAGTGTTGTCGGTTATTGATTCATTGTGGTGAATATGGCACACTGTAGGCTATTTGGTACCCGCCGAAAACGGCGTCACTACTGTCATTAGGCACTTTTGTCCCCAACCTTTCCCGAAACACAAAGGGAGTTCAAACACGACTTGAAAATTGCAAAAAAAATCCAAAAATGACAATTTTTTTGGAAGTTGGGGAGCATTTGGCAAGACAAAAACGCCCGTCATTATCCCGAAAAATGGACCTCGCTCGGACGTTGGCAAGACAAACAGCGCCTTTTCCCCGAAAAGCATTGATTTTCACCCTTAAAAAAGCACCTTTTTTGAGTAATATTCACAAAAAGGAGTAGCTAAAACTATGCAATCTAACTACGAAGCATTACGGGATTGCCCCGAGATAATGTCTAAAGAACAGTTCAGAATCGTTTGCCATATCAGCAAACATACCGCCTATTATCTTATCCACAGCGGAATCCTGCCGTGTGAGATTACGGGTAAGAAAACACACAAGTATTTCATCAAACGCTCGGATGTTTTGGAACTGTTAAAAAAGTTTGATAAGAACCCTTACATCGTTGTGCCTCCCAAGGGTTGGTACAAGAGAGCAAAACGACCTTTGCGCATTGACGGTGTGCGGCTTTATCCTCCCCGCCTACCGACAGAAAGGAAACGCAAGAGCTATTACACTAATAAGCTCAGGAGCCGCAAAGATGTACTGGATGTGCCTGCTATTTCTCAAATCACAGGCTATAGCCGCCAATCAATCGAGAAGTGGCTGCGCAGCGGCAAACTTAAATCAATTATGAACAGCCCGAAGTACTATGTGCCAAAAACCTACCTAATTGATTTCCTCGCGGGTGAAGATTATATGGATATCGCAAAAAAGTCGGATACCCACCTTAAAGACCTTTGGGAAATGTATTACTCAATCGGCAAGATGCATAAAAACGGACTGTATTACTGAAAGGAGAGTACCGTGAAAAACTATGATTATACCGAAGTGAACGGAGTCAGACTCCCAAACCTTCTTTTACCCACTACAAACTATGAAATCGGCATTTGGGGGCAAAGATATCTTGAGTATATCAAAACGCACCGCAAGCCGTATTACACCACACTCAAAATGCAATGCCAACTCTACAAACATGTGCATGAGATTGATGTCAATGCCCGTGAGATGTATGAGTTGCTCATCATGAACATGGCGGCAAAGCAGGGCGTCACCGAAAAACTCAAAGCCAAAGATATGATGGCGTGGTCGCAGGCAATGAATAACATCGCCAACCAAGCAAGAGAAATCGTGTATCACGAAGTAATTTGTGCGAGGTGACGGTTATGGATATTCTTGAAGAATTATGGTATGGCAATGTAAATCCGATGGAAATGAACAACATCCAAAACAATCCGGAATATCAATCTGCTCTTCGGCTGGTTAACAGCAATTATGACCGTTTGGAACAAACACTCACCGATGAACAAAAACAACTGCTGATGCGACGTGGGTTTAAGGACTCAAACCTTTTTGGTTTTGGTGTAAGCGTAAAGTATTCCGCGTCTTCCCCTCCGGTGTCAAAAATGGTATAATAGAGTCCAAGCAAGTCGTTGGACTATTTTAGACCATTTGAGACCATTTGAGACAGTCTAAATCAGTCCAATGGACTAATTTGGAGTAATTCAGACTGACTGAGGAGGAATCGGTATGCAATCGGAAACCACAACAGCGATCACAGCGGTAAAGCAGGATGTACGCCTGCGGGAATGGGCGGAACAACTCGAAGCACAGCAGGCAAGCGGACTGACCGTCCCGCAGTGGTGTGCGGAGAACGGAATCAAGACCAAGAGTTTCTACTACTGGCTGCGAAGAGTCCGGGAACAGTATATCCAGTCTGCACAGGCAGTCGTTCCGCTGACTGTACCGCAGCAGTGTTCGGACATCCGAATCGAGAAGAACGATCTGCATATCTCACTGCCGACCAGTATTACGCAGGATACACTGCTGGCATTGGTGAATGCATTATGCTGAACGATCTGCCTGCCGGGACGATCAGCTTGCCATTTAATACTTGATACTCAAACAGACCCACCTTCGAGGTGAGTCTGTTTCTTTGATAGCATATGCTGACGCTTACTCATGGGCAAAGGAATAGAAAAAGAGCCCCGTATCACTCTGATGATACGGGGCTCGATCATATTCTTTTCAAAGTGCCAATTTAGCGATTTCAAAGTGACAAATTGGCACTTTAGAATTATTGGATTTCTCAGAAATCAATCTCATCATGTTTTATTCCTTATGCGGCTGATCGTGCGTTCAAACTCTCCGCTGTCAAGCCATTCAGCAAGAAAAAACTGTTCTAGCATAGGTACAGT
>ONWY01000175.1 GCA_900321665.1 uncultured Eubacteriales bacterium | reverse complement strand
CAGTTTCATGTCTTGTGCCTTTCTGTTCAAATCCTCAACTGATCCGATTTGAACCATTTCCCGATGCAACAAAGGCATCGGTTTCACTTATCCAGAAACGCCTTGATCCGGCTCAGATAATCCGGTGCTTCATCATAAACACCGTGGCCATAGCCTTCATAGATGTAGTACTCGCATTGCAATTTCTCTGCGATCGCCAAAGCCGCATCCGCGCCAAGGACCTTGTCTTCGCCTGCACCCAGGACAAAGACCGGACACTTGATCTCATTCAGTCTTTCATGAACATCAAATTCCTTGATCGCGTCAATGAGGTGGATGAAGTTGCTGAGGTCCTGCTTGCTAGTGCCCTCACCGCCGGCGATGATGATGTCTTTGTATTTCTCATAGAAAGCCGGTGAGTAGACCATTTCACCAAACGATTCCATCAGTGAAGCAACATCTTCTTTTTCGGCTAAAGACCGCCAGGTTTGTAATGTTGTCTGATCAGAGTTCTTCACATCGGAAGTCGGCGAACAAAGTACCAGAGAAGCGACGCTTTCCGGACTCTTCAAAGCCATGGTCTGAGCGACCATACTGCCCATGGAAACACCCATCAGCGCAATCGAAGCTTCGGGGTCCATTTGAATAATGTAATCAATCCACTTCATCACGGTGAATTTATCCAAGTAGCCCATACCGAGGAACTTGCCCTCGGACTGCCCGTGGTTGAGCAGGTCGGGCAACAAGAGGTTGTAGCCTCTGTCTCGCATCGCGGTCGGCGCCTTGTACATACGCGAAACAATCGCGGCGGAATTACCGTAGCCGTGCACTAAGATAATGTACTTATGAGTCGGCTGCGGTGCTTCGTAATAATACGCGCGCAGCTTTTCGCCCTTATCGCTCTTTGTCCAAAAGATTTTGTGGTCATCATCCAAATCCATCTCATCGCGCATCAGCTTAATGCGCTCCTCGAGCGGATAATCGTCATACGCTTTTTCAAGCTTCGGGTATGAACCGGGCTTCTCAATGGTTTTCTCAATGCGTTTAATCTTAATAATGTTGTCCATAAACAGCTTTGAGCGCTTGTTGATGGCAAAATCAACCAAAAGCCAGCCGACTATGCAAATCAGCAGGCAAATCACGCCAAGCACAATCAATACTATTCCCCACCAAGGCATACACTTACCTCCTCTAAATTAAATGGATTAATATATTTATTATATAAAAATATGGAAAATATTGCAATATGAAATTAAAAATTATTGACAATGTACTGCCGCGGTAGTAGAATATGGTAGAAGGCAGTTGCAAAGCCTTCATATTATATACTTCGGGGCAGGGTGAAATTCCCTACCGGCAGTAAAGTCTGCGAGCTGCAAAGCAGTTGAACCTGTGCAATTCAGGTACCGACGGTGTTCGTTTTTTTACAAAAACGGCGATAGTCCGGATGGAAGAAGTGAGATTTTTCAAACACTTTATGCCCTGTTATGCTAACAGGGCTTTCCTTTTTGTCCCCAAAACGAAAGGAGCTTTTTTATGAAAAAACAAAGTAACAAAATCCGTGCCATTGCGGTCATCGGCATTATGAGTGCGGTCGCGGCAGTGCTGCAATTTTTGGAATTTCCCATTCCGCTTATGCCGGCATTCATCAAGTTTGACTTTTCGGACTTGCCGGGGTTGATTACCGCCTTCGCCTTCGGCCCGATAGCAGGCATTTTGGTCAGCCTGCTAAAAAATGTTATCCACCTGCTTGTCACGCAATCGGGCGGTGTGGGCGAGCTGGCGAACTTTATCATCGCCGCCTTCTTCACAGGCACCGCCGGCTTGGTATACAAACTCGGTAAAAGCCGCAAGGGCGCGCTGCTCGCTTCGCTTGCAGGCAGCTTTACAAGTGCCGTGGCAGGCATCGCCGCCAATTACTTTATCATCTACCCGATTTACTACAAAATTGCCATGCCCGAGGAAGCGATTTTGGGCATGTACCAATCAATTTTGCCAAGCGTTGACAGCATTATAAAATCACTGTTGATATTTAATTTGCCCTTTACCTTTATCAAAGGCTTAATCATTTCCTGCATTTGTTTCCTGATTTACAAAAAGATTTCACCCATTCTTAAAGAGAGCAAAGTGCAAAGAATGTCTAAAAAAGGAAAATGATTAGATTCGGCTATTGACTTTTTCTCTGCAATCATATAGAATAGTAGCAGAAAGTGAATAATCATGAAGAGCGGCTGAGGGACTGGCCCTGTGAAGCCCGGCAACCTGCCACAAGGCAAGGTGCTAAATCCTGCGGGAAACCGAGAGATGAAACTGATTTCAAAGCGCGGTTTTCACCGCGCTTTTATTACAGTCAAAAAATGTTGTGTAAAAAGAAAGGTGATACAATTATGGCAAAGCACTTATTTACTTCAGAATCCGTCACCCAAGGGCATCCGGATAAATTATGCGACCAAATTTCAGATGGTGTTTTAGATGCCATCATCAGCGAGGACCGCAACGCCCGCGTGGCTTGCGAAACACTGAGCACGACCGGGCAAATCATCATCACAGGTGAAATTACAACCACCGCTAATGTGGATATTGCCGAGGTAGCAAGAAAGGTAATTTGCGAAGCGGGCTACAACAGCAGCGATATGAGCTTTAACGGCGAGGATTGCGGCATTTTGGTGGCGGTGCACAAGCAATCACCCGACATCGCGATGGGTGTCGATAAATCCTTCGAGATGAAGGCGGGCGAGCAGGAGAGCGCCAATACTAACGGTGCCGGCGACCAGGGCATGATGTTCGGCTTCGCTTGCGATGAAACACCGGAGCTGATGCCCCTGCCGATTTCCCTTGCCCACAAGATGGCAAAGAAGCTCGCCGAGGTGCGCGAAAACGGCACGCTCCCCTATTTAAGACCCGATGGCAAAACGCAGGTCACAGTGGAGTATGACGATAACAATAACCCTGTCAGAGTCGATACCGTTGTCGTTTCCACACAGCATATGGATACCGTTTCTTTAGAGCAAATCCGCAAGGATATGTGCGAATATGTTATCAACCCGATTATTCCGCAAGAGCTTTTGGATATGAAAACCAAGGTTTATGTCAACCCCACAGGGCGCTTTGTGACCGGCGGTCCTGCCGGTGATACCGGCTTGACCGGCAGAAAGATTATTGTCGATACCTACGGCGGCTACTCGCGCCACGGCGGCGGTGCTTTCTCCGGTAAAGACCCGACTAAGGTTGACCGCTCGGCAGCATATGCGGCAAGATATGTCGCCAAGAATGTGGTTGCCGCAGGCCTTGCAAAAAAGTGCGAGGTGCAGCTCGCCTATGCCATTGGTGTGGCAAAGCCCGTTTCCGTGATGGTTGATACCTTCGGCACCGGTGTGATTGCCGACGATGTGCTCGCACAAATTGTCACCGAAATCTTTGATTTAAGACCGAATGCGATTATTGAAGCGCTCGACCTGCGCAAGCCGATTTACAAAAGCCTTGCGGCATACGGCCACATGGGCAGAGAGGATTTAGGCGTCAGGTGGGAGCAAACCGATAAAGCGGAAGCGCTCAAAAAAGCCGCCGGCATTTAACCGACAATCAATACCACCCGTCAAACGGGTGGTTTGCTCAGGGGCTATAAGCCCCGTTACTAACCCGCGTCTCAAGGCGCGGGCTTTCACTTTGTTCAAGCC
>ONWY01000023.1 GCA_900321665.1 uncultured Eubacteriales bacterium | reverse complement strand
TAGAAAAACTTATTCTTGGTTATGAGCCTTTCGGACTAGAAGAGATGCATAGGTTTGAACATCTCTTTGGAGACCAGCGAAATAAATATTTGAAGAACCTAAAGAATGCAACTCAATCTCCGAAGCATTTGGATATTTGTTCTAATAGAGAATTACGCCGCCGTGATCCGGCTAGTATGAAATATGATAGTTTCCTCATGTTGGCAATACCTATGATTTTGCGTTTTGACCGCTTAAGATTTTATGCAAATTTCCGTTAATTAATATTAAAGATTGATTTATACCAATAGTATATAATAGGCGCTATGGAGCAAAAATACGATGTTTTCATAAGTTATTCTTGCAAAGATCAGAAGATCGCAGAGGGAATATGTGGATTCCTTGAAAAGTATGGAATTCGATGTTTTGTCGCATATCGTGATATCCCCAAGGGGATTGTATGGGCAGGCGCAATAGTTAATGCTATAGATGAAAGTAGAGTGATGGTAGTAGTTTTTTCTAAAGATTTTAATGCTTCTACGCAAACGGATAGGGAAATAGAAATAGCATCCGAAAATAAAATACCAATATTAACCTTTCGTATTTCAGAAGCAACATTTTCAGGAGCTAAAAAATACTATCTAAAGAATCTCAATTGGATTGATGCTTTTCCTCATCCGGAATCTTGCTTTGGCTATTTACGAGATAGTCTTCTGGTTTTGCTAAATAATACTGTAGATAGTGACATCTCATATTCTGCTGATACGGCTGTTAATGATATGGAAGAAATATGTTCCGATATGGCTCTACATAGTGATAATCCAGATAGCAATTGCATTCCTCCTAAAGAATATCAACAAAATGAAAATTTTACATATATTCCGGCTCCCAATAAGGATAGTTGTGTTAATTTAAGAGAACATAATACATCATTAATGGCCGGTGCTACATTAGCTACAGCGGGAGCCCTTATAGGAGGTTTCTTGACACCAATGTTCACTTTGCCATATCTGATTGGAAATGCGATAGGTAATATGGCCTCTCAAAATGATACTGTTTATTGCTCGGTTTTTGCTCCGGCTGAGATAAAAATGCAGACTCATATGTTGGTTCAAGTATACCTACATGTATTTGAGGAAACAGAAAAAGTCAAGTTATTATCTAAAGAATCACAAATTGATGCAGAACGCCGTGAGTATATACCACTAGAAGAGAAATTGAGTGATGGAGATAAAGTTGATGTTTTGTTCTCCATTGCAGGAGATCGTTTATTGATGTCAGAAAAGACAAGTATTATTTGGAAAGGGACTTTCAAAAAATGTAGTTTTGAGTATTTTGTTCAAAAGGATATTAATGTAAATGAATTATTTTGTAAAGTAATAGTGTCTAAAAACGGGATACCAATTGGAGAAATGCGTTTTATAACTCATATAGTAGACAATCCCCGAGAATGGAATCCCAGGATGGTAGCACATAAATATAAAAAAGTATTCATTTCATATGCACATCAAGATATGTCTAAAGTTAAATACTTAGCAGAGGGATTAAAATTAAGCAATATAGATTATTTCTTTGATCGTCATTATCTAAAAGCAGGTGATATATATCCATTAAAAATTCAAGAATATAATATAAAACCATAGGTGATTGAATGATAGATTTAAGGACTGTTGGAATACATGAAGGCATTAAATATGAAGGAATATACACTACCATGAACAAAGAAGGGGTTAAAAACGCAGCTCCGATAGGCATTCAATGCAAGGGCCTGGACAAATTAGGATGCCGGCTGTTTGTAGGCACACATACTCTTGCAAATGTCATGGAAACTAAAAGATATGTTATAAACATCACAGAAAATTCCCTGAACTTTGTAAACTCAACAGTAGGCAATCTTGATGCTGATAAATTCACAGACGATGAAGACATTGCAATTTTAAAAGATGCAGATGCATATGTAGTCTGTGAGGTTACTAATATTGAAAAACAGGACAAGATTAAAGATCATGTAACCAGCCATGGCGAAGCATACCTTGTAGATGCAGATGCAACAGAAATAGTAATCAATCATCCGGGAGCACGTGCTATGAACCGTGGAATCCACTGCTTAATCGAATCACTTTCCAATTTCACCCGCATCCAGCTGGTTCCACCAGAGCAGCAGGAATATTATGTCGGCAGATTTAATGAAAACAAACGCATTATTGACAGAGTCGCAGACGATGATACCAAAAAGGCGATGCAGATACTTGGAGAGAATATGAAAAAAATAGGATATGAAGTTGACCAATAATTAAACAAAACCAATAATTTCTCCAAAATAAATTAAATCAATGCATATATATGCAAATAAATTTAAATCATATTGAACGAAATATAAATAGAAATAAAACAAGAAGTGAAATAAACATGCAAAAAGTAATCAACTCCCATTGTCACATATATCCGAATAAAATTGCAGCAAGAGCTGTTGAAGGAATTGGCGATTTCTACGACCTCCACATGTCATTGAATGGACAGATAGATGATTTGATAAAAGACGGCAACAAAGTGGGAGTCGTTCACTATCTAATCCACTCAGTAGCTACAGTGCCGAAGCAGGTAAAATCCATAAATGAATTCATAGCTTCTGAAGTCAATGCACATCCTGATTTGTTTACTGGTTTTGGAACATTGCATCCAGATAGTGAAAATGTGGAAAAAGACCTGGACTACCTGGTTGAACTCGGCCTTAAAGGAATTAAAATTCATCCGGATTTCCAGCAATTTGCTTTAAATGAAGACAAGACATTTGAAATGGTCCGGCAGATAAGTGAAAGGGAACTGCCCATGCTTATCCACACTGGAGACTTCAGATACAATTACTCAAATCCGGAGCAGTTCAAGCCGCTTCTTGAAGCATTTCCAGACACCTTGTTTATTGGAGCTCACTTCGGCGGATGGAGCATATGGGAAGAGGCTACAAAAGAACTCAAAGATTATGAAAACATCATGGTCGACACATGTTCAAGCTTTTATTCACTTAGTCCTCAGACAGCTGAAGATTTAATCCATGCCTATGGAACAGACAAGGTGATGTGGGCAACTGATTTTCCAATGTGGGAGTCTGAAAGTGAGATGGAAATGTTTGACAAGATAGACCTCAGCAAATCCGAGAGAAACCAAATACTGTATGAAAATGCTAAAAGATTATTGAATGTGAAAGTTTAAAAAAATAAAAACACACCATACTTTATAAACACCCATACAAATCCTCTTTAAAAGCAGATAACTAATTTTCCAGAATAATTCACTCTGTAGTTCCATTGAAAATTAAGCCAAAAACACACCAATGATAGCCCCAAATAAAATAATTAAACCAAAACCACCCCACTTAAAAAAATAAATTAAACCAAACACACTCGAACGAAATTAAAAAATATTCAATTTATTTATAAAATTATAAATATTCTATATAACAAAAATTTAAATAGTTGAGGGTGTTAAAGTGTCTTTGGAAAATGATAGAAAAAAATGTCCACAATGTGGAAAACTGAATGATGCTAAAAATAAGTTTTGTTCCCATTGTTTTAGCTTGATAGATGAGAATTTTGACAGCGACAGCATAACCATCGAACTTAAAAAACCTGAAAAGGTTTCAAATGGAACTGCTGATGAGGAAAAGGGTGCAAAAACAGAAGAAGAGATTAAAACCGAAGAAAAAGAAACTGATGAAACAGATCCTAAAGAAACTGAAGATGAAATAACAGAGACTGAAAAAAGCGAATCTGAAGATGAAAAACCAAAAGTAAACAAAAAGAAAGTCTTTGCCGAATTCTTCAAGCAATATAAAAAGACCCAATCCCCTGAAGAGTCTTTAGAATTCATCAGCGAAGAGATGAATCTGGAATTATCCACCTTAAATAAGTGGTACGCCAATGACCAATGGCTGAAAAAAGCAGACGGATTGATAAAGCTCAAGGAAAAAAAGGATAATGTTCTAGATGAATTGCTTCAATTGGACTGGTACACAACATCAAAAGATGAAGCTTTCGAACTAGTTTCTAAAAAATTAAGAATAAGCACATCCAAAATAGAAAAATGGTATGAAAAACACAATTTTTGAAGGCGCAGCCACTGCGATTATCACGCCCTTAACCGAGAGCGGTGTGGATTATGAAAGCTTTGCAAGGCTCATCGAGTGGCAGATTGCCGAGGGGATTGATGCCATTGTCGCTTGCGGCACCACCGGCGAGGGCTCTACCTTGACCGATGCGGAGCACAAGGCGGCAATCAGCTTTTGTGTGGAGCAGGTGGCAGGCAGGGTACCGGTGATTGCCGGCACAGGCAGCAATGATATTGCCTATGCGCTTGATTTGACCAAGTATGCGTGCGAAGCGGGGGCAGATGCGATGCTTGTGGTCAGCCCCTATTACAACAAGGCAACCCAGGGCGGCTTAATCGCTTCCTTTGAGAAGCTGGCGGATGCTTCCACCAAGCCCCTGATTTTGTACAATGTGCCTTCGAGAACCGGCTGCAATATTTTGCCGGCAACCGTGGCGACACTCGCGCAGCATGAAAACATCGCCGCGATTAAAGAGGCTACCGGCAACATTTCTCAGGTTGCCGAGGTGGCGCAGCTGTGCGGTGATAAGATTGACATTTACTCGGGTAATGATGACCAAATTGTGCCCGTGCTCAGCCTGGGCGGCAAGGGCGTGATTTCCGTGCTTTCCAACCTGCTGCCGAAGGAAACCTCGCTGATGTGCAAGAAGTATTTTGAAGGCGATGTCAAGGGCAGCCTTGCCATGCAGCTGCAGTACCTGCCGCTGATTAATGCGCTCTTTAGCGAGGTCAATCCGATTCCGGTAAAAGCGGCGATGGCGGCGATGGGCTATGGCGAGAACTACCTGCGCTTACCGCTGACACCGATGGAGAGCGCGCATGAAAAGGTATTGCTTGAGCTCATGAAAAAGGAGCAATTAATTTAACCCTTCGCGGCGCTCGTGCGAAGCGAAAGGGAATTTTGGGAGAAAAAGATGATTTGTAATAATATCGGGATAAATGAAAAAGGGCACATCACCTTTGCGGGGCAGGATGTGTGCGATTTGGCGCAGAAATACGGTACCCCGCTGTATTTGATGGATGAGGACAAAATCAGAGAAAATTGCCGCACCTATAAAGCGGCGATGGACGCCTGCTTTGCAAGCGCGCTGCCGGTCTATGCCTCGAAGGCGGCTTGCTTCAAGCGGATGTATGAAATTATTGCCGAGGAAGGCTTTGGGATAGATGTCGTTTCCGTCGGCGAGATTTACACGGCGATGAAGGCGGGCATGAGCCTTGAAAATGCCTACTTCCACTCTAATAACAAGACAGATTTTGATATTGAGTTTGCCATCGAAAACGGTGTCGGCTACTTCGTGGTGGATAACGAGGAGGAGCTGTATGCCATCGAGAGAATTAACGACGGCAACGCTCAAAAGCAAAAGGTACTCTTGCGCTTAACCCCCGGCATTGATACGCACACCTATGAAGCGGTCAACACCGGCAAGGTCGATTCCAAATTCGGCTCTGCCATCGAAACCGGGCAGGCGGAGGAGATAACGCGCCTGGCGCTGGGTATGCAAAATATTGCGCTCGCAGGCTTCCACTGCCATATCGGCTCGCAGGTGTTTGATTCGGATACCTTCTTGCGCGGCAGTGAGATAATGCTCTCCTTTGCGGCGCAGATGAAGCAAAAGTACGGCTACGAGATGCAGGAGCTGAGCTTGGGCGGCGGCTACGGTGTGAGATACACCGAAGCGGACCCCGAGATTGATATTGCCGCCAACATCCGCCAGGTGAGCGAGTGCGTGAAGGCGGACTGCGCGAAGCTCGGCTTGCAGGAGCCGAAACTGATTATGGAGCCGGGCAGGAGCATTGTGGCAGATGCCGGGATGACACTGTACTCGGTCGGCACAATTAAGCAAATCCCGGGCTATAAAAACTATGTCTCCATCGATGGCGGCATGACCGATAACCCGCGCTATGCGCTCTATGGCAGCGAGTACACTCTCTTTGTGGCAAACAAGGCGAAAGAGGCTGCCGATTTCACTGCCGATGTGGTCGGCAGGTGCTGCGAGAGCGACGATATTATCCAACCTGAGGTGCGCTTGCCGAAGCCGGTGCGCGGCGATATTATAGCGGTGTGCACCACCGGTGCTTACAATTACTCCATGGCATCCAATTACAACCGCGTGGCAAGACCGCCGGTGGTGATGCTGTGCGGCGGCAAGAGCTACCAGGCAGTCAAGCGCGAGAGCTTGGATGACTTGATAGCCAACGATTTATAATTTTTAAATAAAGGGGCACATCTTTATCGGTACTCTCCGTATTGAGGGTGCCCCTTGCGTTTGTTGTTTTTTACTGTTCTTGAACAGTGGAAAAATCGCAAAAACCGATGCACTCGTTTTCGACTATTATTTTTAAAGAAACAATTTGTCGAACGGCAAAAAAACATTGACAAGAGCGCCTTTGAGCGTATATAATATTACTGCAAGGAGATACTACTTGTGTATCTGTTGCAACGCAGATAACTTTGGCTTGGGCTTCGGCTCTGGGGCCATCGTAGGCGGGGAGTATATTCCCCGTCATTTTTTATTCTGGTGGAGTTTGATGAAGGAATTAAGTATTTTTATTGATGAGTCCGGTGATTTTGGCGAAGTGGTCAACACATCACCTTACTATATCGTCACATTTATTTTTCACGACCAGGCAGATGATATTAGTCATCAGATTAAACGATTAGACAAACAGTTGAAAGAGTGCGGTTTTGCGGATGAATATATCCATACGCACCCTATTATCCGAAAGGAAACTCCTTATCATTATTTCACCATTGATGAAAGAAGACAGATTCTCAACAAAATGCTTCGGTTCACAATGGCTTGTGATATTTCCTATTTCAATATAGTTGTGAATAAAAATGAAGCGAATGATAAGTTTAAACTTTCGGCAAGAATTGCAAAAGAACTTTCAGGTTTTGTGAAAGAGCATTTGGACTATTTCCAATCTTATGACAATATCATTGTTTACTATGATTATGGTCAACAGGAATTAAGTGTTATTATTAATACAATTTTGAACACTCAATTCTCTCATGTTGATTTTAGAAACGCCTCTCCCAAAAGATACAAATTACTGCAAGTCGCTGATTTTATTTGCTCGGTGGAATTGCTCAAACAAAAGAGACATCATAATCAACTCACAAAATCCGAGACACAATTTTTCTACAAGCCAGGTGAGTTAAAGAAGAACTATATAAAATCAGTTGAAAAGAAAAGATTTAAAGACAGATAAAGAATATTTGCACCTGATTTTTAAATCGGGTGTTTTCTTTTTATGTAAAAATATTGATATTAATTACAAACTGTGTTATGATGAAAGTGCGAAATCAAATTAAATAGAGTAATGGAAAAACCATATCCAAGGAACTACTTCGGTTTTATTCGCCCATATGCAACATTTTTCTTTTCAACTGTGAACGAGTGAACAACTATCGCTCTGCGATAACTGTTTGCAAAGCAAACAACAGGGGCTGTCTCAACAATTTGGTTGAGACAGCCCCTTTATTTTACAGGTGCACAATGCCTTTTTTAAGCAAATATTTAGCCACGCCGTCTGCATCGCACGCATCACAAACCGCCTGCGCTTGTTCCAAAACCGCCTGCGGTGAATTGGCGGTGAAGGCGCCGAGGGCAGCGCCGGTGACCATTTCCGCATCGTTTTCACCGTTGCCGAAGGCGGCAAGGGCTTCGGGCGGCAGCCCTTCGCGCGCGAGCAGGTAGCGCACCGCTGCGGCTTTGCTGCAGCCGGCTGCATTAAACTCGATAATGCGCGGGTGCGAGGAGGTGATGTAGAGCGAGGTATCGCTGCAAAACGCTGCCTCAATTGCCGCTTTTTGCGCAGGGTCCTTGAGCACAAAATCCACGCTTTCAAGCTGCCCTGCGTGCTGCGCGAGGAAGCTTTGGAGGTCTTCTATCTTGGTGCGGGTGGAAAAGAGGTAATCAATCGAGCGCTTGTCAAAGCCGAAATCCTCCGGGTGCTCGAAGTAATACCGCTCTCCGTAGGCGTTGCCGCCGCTGAAAAGTTCGAGCCCCAGGCGGTGGCGCAGCGCATATGCCGCCAAGGCTTCGGCGCTCGCTTGCGGCACCACATAGCGCTTCAAGCACGATTGCCGCCTGCAATCATAAATCATCGCGCCGTTGGAGGCAATCGCATAATCGAAGCAGCCGCTCTCTTTGACACACGCGGGAATGGTGTGAAGCGCTCTGCCCGTTGCCGCCACAAGGCGAATGCCCTGTGCGGCAGCTTGCCGCAGCACCGCAAGGGTAAAATCACTCAAAGCGCTGTGTGAATTGAGCAGGGTGCCGTCAAGGTCTGCGGCGATGAGCCGAATATTCACGAGAATCACCTCTTTCCGAGTAGGCTGTCTTACCGGTGAAAAACCGGCTTTGCTGTTGCACATGGACTTGCTTAAAATCAGCGGATTTTAAGCAAGTTTGTGTGAATTGTAAATAATATTATAAACAATTATAAGAAGGATTGCAATATGCGCGCGGCTGTGTTATGATGAAAAAAACACAAGCTGTTTTCATGCGAAAGGAGAAAGAAAATGAGTAATCCCAATATCCATAAAGAAGCAATGTTTAAGCTCTCTTACGGCTTGTTTGTGCTCACCGCCGAGGAGGGCGGCAAGGATAACGGCTGCATTATCAACACCTGTATCCAAGCCACTGAGGACCCCACCACGGTTATCGTGGCGGTCAATAAAGCGGGCTTGACCCATGACATGATTGTCCGCACCAAGCGCTTTAATATTTCCATGCTCGATGAAAGCGCGCCGATGGCGGTTTTTGAGCATTTCGGCTTCCAAAGCGGCAAGGAGGTCAACAAGTTTGAAACACCGGTTTACGGCGCGGAAAAAAGCGAAAACGGTGTGTATTACCTCACCCGGCACACCAATGCCTTCCTCTCCGGCTTTGTCACGGAGATGATTGACATGGGCAGCCATACACTCTTTATTGCTACCGTTGTTAAGGCGCAGAAGCTTGCCGACACCGCAAGCGTGACTTATGATTACTATTTCAAAAATATCAAGCCCGCGCCGGCGCCGAAGGCAAAGGGCTGGGTGTGCAAAATCTGCGGCTATGTGTACGAAGGGGAGGAGCTGCCCGCCGATTACATTTGCCCGCTGTGCAAGCACCCCGCAAGCGACTTTGAAAAAATCATGTAATCTTTATTATAACCTATATATTGTGGGTGCCGATGCGGCACCCACAAGCCCTGCCTTTTCAAGCTTTGTAAAAATGACAAAATAGTGACAAAAAACGATGTAAAAATCGCTCGCTTTTGTGCGTTCTTACAAAAATAAAGTCACACCGCTTTTTATGGTTGACTTTGCACTTGGGGTGTGTTAAATTAATGTTGTTGAACGAAGTGTAACGGTGTTGATTAATTCCGACTTCCGCTTCGTCTTTATATATGGATGCTGATATAAATCTGAAAGAGACGGCTCAGATGTTTCTACCGCAAAGCCTGATTTGCGACTATCGGTGTATCCTGCTTTAGGGGTATTTATCAGCAGACTGTTTTTGATAGCGGTCTGCTTTTATTTTTAGGAGATTTGCATGAAATTACTCGAGGAAAAGATACTTGCCGAGGGCAAAATCCTGGCGGGTGATATCCTGAAGGTTGACGGCTTCTTGAATCACCGCATTGATGTGCCTTTTGTGATGCAACTCGGCAGGGAAATTGCACGCCGCTATGAAAAGTGCGGTGTCAATAAAATCTTGACCATCGAGGCCTCGGGCATCGCTGTGGCAACGGCTGCCGCATACTACTTGAATGTACCGCTGGTCTTTGCCAAAAAGCACAAGAGCGGCAACATCTCCGCCAATGTCTACAGTGCAGGTGCGCACTCTTTTACCCATGGGAACGACTACAACGCAGTCGTTTCCAAGGAATACTTGAGCGAAAACGACTGCATTTTGATAGTAGATGATTTTCTCGCGCTGGGCAGTGCAATCGAGTGCATGATGAATATTGTGCACCAAGCCGGTGCGAAGGTGGCGGGTTGCGCCTCTATCATCGAAAAGGGCTACCAGGGCGGTGGCGATAAGCTGCGAGCAAAGGGTGTGCGCGTAGAGTCTCTGGCGGTGATAGATAAAATGGAAAACGGTAAAATCGAATTTCGTCCTGATGAAGGGGAAGCAAGTTAATTGCGCCTGCCTTCAAGGGCGATTTTTGTTTCGGCAATGCGCTCGCAAAGAAGAAAGAAAAAAGAAGAAAGAAGAATGATGGTGGCGAAGCAGCGGCACTGTATGCCGAACGATGTTGCCTGCGGCAAACGATGTTGCGCTATAGCGCAAATGAAGTTGCACTATGTGCAAACGATGTT
>ONWY01000056.1 GCA_900321665.1 uncultured Eubacteriales bacterium | reverse complement strand
CCCGTACGGTACCAGACCCAATTTAATCAGTGCCTGGAAGCCGTTGCAAATACCGAGAATCAAACCGTCTCTATTTTCTAAGAGCGCCCGGATTTGTTCATTGACTGCCGGGTTGCGCAAAAAGGCGGTAATAAACTTGCCGGAGCCCTCCGGTTCATCGCCGCCGGAGAAACCGCCGGGAAGGAACAGAATTTGGCTTTCGGCGAGCTTTTGGGCAAAAAGTGCCGCGCTGCGGGAGACACCGTCGGGTGTGATATTGTTAATCACCATCGTCTCGGCGATGGCGCCGGCGCGCTCTACTGCCTGTGCCGAATCAAATTCACAGTTAGTGCCCGGAAAAACGGGAATCAACACGCGCGGCTTTGCGGTAGAAATGCGCGGCTTTGCATAAGTTTCGGCATGAAACGCAGGGGTTTGTATCGCTTCTTCCTTAGAAAGAATATTGCAGGCATATACAGACTCCAGCCTGTTTTCATAAAGCGCTTCTATTTCGGATAAGTCGATACACGCCTCCCCATATTCCAAAGTAAACTCGCTCACTGTTTTACCAAGCGGAATCGTGCCCTCAAGCGGCTGCTCACTTTCGAGAATGAAGGCGCCGTAGCGGTAATCAAAGAGCTCCTCCAAAGAAACGGAATCATTTAGCTTAACACCGATTCTATTGCCGATGCTTTGCTTGAAAAGCGCTTCGGCAATGCCGCCGTTGCCGACGGTATAGGCGCTGAGCACTTTATCGCGAAAAGCCGGGGTTTTCAGCGTGCGAAAGACCTGCTTTAAGCTTTCCGCTTTAGGAATAATGCCGGTATATTCAGGGGATAAGAGCGAGAGATAAGTGCCGGGCTTTTTCAATTCTCCCGAGAGGAAATTTTGAATATTCTCTGTGGTTACGGCAAAAGAAACCAGCGTCGGCGGCACATCAATATCTTCAAAGGAGCCGCTCATGGAATCTTTACCGCCAATGGCGGCAACACCGAAATCCTTTTGCGCTTTGAGCGCACCTAAGAGTGCCGCGAGCGGCAGTCCCCAGCGCTCTGCGCTCTTGCCGGGAGAGGGAAAATACTCTTGGAAGGTTAAATAAGCATCGTTAATATCGGAGCCCGCGGCGACCAATTTACAAAGGCTTTCGGTGACTGCCAGGTAAGCACCGTAATAGGGGCTTTGCTCCATAATCTCCGGATTGTAGCCCCAGCTCATGATAGAGCAGGCGGAGGAATCTCTTTCATCACCAATGATTTTTTGCACCATGGCTTGCGAAGGGGTTCTTTGATATTTACCGCCAAAGGGCATCATAACGGTTCTCGCGCCGATGGTGGAATCAAAGCGCTCGGAAAGCCCTCTCTTGGAGCAGATGTTTAATTCACCTGCCAAGGCACATAAGCCGTCTTTTATATTTTTCGGTATCTCTCTGTGTGCCTGTGTGCCGAGAGACGCGCGGATATCAATGTGCTTCGGCGCACCGTTGGAATTTAAAAATTCTCTACTTAAATTGACAATCGCTTCCCCGTTCCAATACATCACAAGGCGAGCATGATCCGTGACAGTGGCAACAATCGTGGCTTCGAGATTTTCCTGCGCCGCAATTGCCCGGAAGCGCGGAGCATCCTCCTTTGCAACAACTACCGCCATGCGCTCCTGGCTTTCGCTGATGGCAAGCTCGGTACCGTCCAAGCCCGCATATTTTTTCGGAACTTTATTTAGGTCAATCTCAATGCCGTCAGCCAGCTCGCCGATGGCAACGGAAACACCGCCTGCGCCGAAATCATTGCAGCGCTTAATCATTAAGCTCGCTTCCTTATTCTTAAACAGGCGTTGAAGCTTGCGCTCCTCCGGGGGATTTCCCTTTTGCACTTCGGCACCGCAGGTCTCGAGAGATGCGGTATTGTGCTTTTTAGAGGAGCCGGTGGCGCCGCCGCAGCCGTCTCTGCCGGTTTTGCCGCCAAGCAAAATAATCACATCCCCTGCAGCAGGCACCTCGCGCCTGACATTTTCGGCAGGCACGGCACCGATAACAGCGCCGATTTCAAGCCTTTTTGCCATATAGCCTTTGTGGTAGATTTCATCTACCTGACCGGTGGCGAGCCCGATTTGGTTACCGTAAGAGGAGTAGCCGGCGGCTGCAGTGGTGACAATTTTTCTTTGCGGTAATTTGCCGGCAATCGTTTCTTTTAAAGAAACCGTGGGGTCTGCAGCGCCTGTAATTCTCATGGCACCGTAAACATAAGCGCGCCCTGAAAGCGGGTCTCGGATGGCGCCGCCGATACAGGTGGCAGCACCGCCAAAGGGTTCAATCTCGGTCGGATGGTTGTGGGTTTCATTTTTAAATAATAACAGCCATTTTTCGATTTTTCCGTCGACCTCTATATCGGCTTTTACGGTGCAGGCATTGATTTCTTCGCTCTCATCAAGCTTGTCCAACAAGCCGCGCTTTTTGAGCAGTTTTGCGCCGATAGTGGCAATATCCATCAGGGTGACGGGCTTTGAGGAAGCGATTTCACTTTTCGCTTGCAGATATTCCTCATATGCCTGCTCAAGCTCTGCATCTTCAAAATGCACACTGTCAATATTCGTTAAAAAGGTGGTATGCCTGCAGTGGTCGGACCAATAGGTATCAATCATGCGAATTTCGGTAATGGTCGGCGCGCGCCCTTCCGCCTTGAAATAATCCCTGCAAAAGCGAATATCATAAAGCCCTCCAGGCTCTCGACCTTTGTGGGAATGGCGGTTTTTTGCTCAAGGCTTTCCGCTTTCTCCAACGAAGCCTCTCTGCTCTCGACCGGGTTAATGATATAATGCTTTATCGCGGCGATATCCTCTTTGCTCAAGTCGCCATAGAGCAGATACACCTTCGCCGTGCGCACTGTGGGGCGCGGCAGGCAGGAGATAATTTCAATGCATTGCTCGGCTGAATCCGCTCTTTGGTCGAACTGACCGGGCAGATACTCCACGGCAAAAACAGCGCCGCAATCGGTACTGTCCAACGCATCATAGACATCATCAAGCTGTGGCTCCGAAAAGACATTTTTGACCGCTCTTTCAAACAGGTCTTTGCTGATGTTTTCCACATCGTATCGATTTAAAATCCTTAGTTTTGTGAGATTTTCTATTCCTAAAACATGCTTTAAATCGGCGAATAGGGCTGCCGCTTCACCGCGGTGCGCTTTTTTCTTTTCTACATATACTCTGTAAACCATGCGTTTTCTCCACCTTATTTTTCCAAAGCCTTGAGTGCTTTGCTTCCAATATCTTTTCTCATGAACTCGTTTTCAAAGTGAACACATTCTGCTCCTTTGTAAGCGAGCGCAACCGCCTCCTTTGCCGAAGCCGCAACAGCGCTAACACCGAGCACACGACCGCCGCCTGTGCACAAGCGCCCGGAGGCATCCGCTTTGACACCGGCAAAGAAAATAGCGCAATCAGTCGGCAAAGTGCCTATTTCTATGGGGAATCCGCTTTGATACTTTTGGGGATAGCCTTTACTTGCTTTAATCACGCAACAGGCGCATTTATCGGCAAATTTCACATCAGCTTCGGCGAGCTTTTCCTCTCTTACCGCCATCATGATTTCCAACAAATCACTTTCTAAAAGCGGCAGCACTACCTGTGTTTCGGGGTCGCCGAAGCGGCAATTATATTCAATCACCTTCGGTCCTTTTTCGGTTAGCATTAAGCCGAAATACAAACAGCCTTTAAACGGTCTGCCTTCTCGGTTCATCGCGTTTATTGTCGGTAAGAAGATTTCTTCCATGCATCTGTTTGCAACGGCAGCTGTATAATAAGGATTCGGCGCAACGGTTCCCATGCCGCCGGTGTTGAGGCCTTCATCGTTGTCCAATGCACGCTTGTGGTCCATGGAGGAAACCATGGGCACGACTGTTTTGGAATCCGTGAAAGCGAGAACACTCACCTCCGGCCCCTCCAGGTATTCCTCAATCACAACTCGACTGCCGCTTTCGCCGAATACCTTGTTTTGCATGGCATCCTCCAAAGCCTGCAGTGCCTGCTCCCGATTGGCGGCGATAGTCACACCCTTGCCCAAGGCGAGCCCGTCCGCCTTAATGACGGTGGGATAAGAAATGCCGGATTGCAGGTATTCCTTTGCGCTTTGAAAGCTCTCAAATACTTCATAAGCGGCAGTCGGAATACCGTATTTTTTCATTAAATCTTTTGCAAATACCTTGCTCGCTTCAATCTGTGCTGCCTTTGCAGTAGGACCGAAGCATGGAATTCCGATAGCTTCTAACGCGTCCACACAACCCAAAGCCAACGGGTCATCGGGCGTTACAACAGCAAAATCCGGTTTGTTTTGTTCCGCCCAATTGACAATGGCAGAAATATCGGTAGCAGCGATACCGACACATTCCGCCACTTGGGCGATACCGGCATTGCCCGGCAATGCATAAATGGTATTTACCTTCTCATTTTCTTTTAATTTTGCAATAATGGCGTGCTCTCTGCCGCCGCTGCCAATGACTAAAATGTTCATCTGCGCTCCTATCTGTGTAAAGTGGTTTTGCATTACACTTTTTGTTATGTTCTGTTTTTAGTGTGATTAGTGATGGAATAAGCGCATTCCGGTAAAGAGCATGGCAATATCATACTTATTGCACGCTTCAATGACATTATCGTCTCTGATAGAGCCGCCGGGTTGGGCAATATAGCTCACACCGCTGCGCCTTGCGCGCTCAATATTATCTCCAAAGGGGAAAAACGCATCCGAACCGAGGCAAACACCGCTGATGCTGTCTAAATAGGCGCGCTTTTCCTCTGCTGTAAAGGGTTCAGGCTTTACAGTGAAAAACTGTTCCCAATTCCCGTCCGCCAATACATCCTCCGGTGTATCGCCGATATAGACATCAATGGCATTGTCTTTTTCGGGTCTGCCGATATCGGCTTTAAAGGGCAGGTTTAACACCTTTTCGTGCTGGCGCAGATGCCATATATCGGCTTTGTTGCCGGCAAGGCGCGTACAATGAATTCTGGATTGCTGCCCGGCACCGACACCGATAGCCTGACCGTCCTTCACATAGCAAACCGAGTTTGATTGGGTATACTTTAAGGTAATCAGTGCAATCGCTAAATCGCGCTTTGCCTGCGGCGGAATATTTTTATTTTCCGTCACGATATCGGTGAAATCCTCCGTGCGAATTCTATAATCGTTTCTGCCCTGCTCAAAGGTGATACCGAATACCTGCTTGCGCTCTTTCGGCGCAGGGATATAATCCGCATCAATTTGAATGATATTATAGTTGCCTTTGCGCTTGCTTTTTAACACCTCAAGTGCTTCGGGCGCATAGCCGGGGGCAATGATGCCATCGGACACTTCTCTTTTAATGAGAAGGGCTGTGGTTAAATCACATGCATCACTCAGCGCAATAAAGTCGCCGAAGGAGGACATGCGGTCGGTCCCTCTGGCTCTGGCATAAGCACAGGCAAGCGCAGAGTCATCCAAGCCTTCGATATCCTCCACAAAACACGCCTTTTTAAGTGACGCGGGCAGCACTGTGCCGACAGCAGCGGAGGTCGGGCTGACATGCTTAAAGGAGGTCGCTGCCGGCAGTCCGGTTTCCTCCTTAATTTCTTTCACCAGCTGCCAAGCGTTAAAAGCATCCAGAAAATTAATATATCCCGGTTTACCGGATAAAATGGTGATAGGCAGCTCGCTCCCGTCCTCCATATAGATTTTAGCAGGTTTTTGATTGGGATTACATCCGTATTTCAGTTCAAATTCTTTCATCACTTACCCCTTTATTTTTTAAACATATTTATTGATGATTTTTTGTGTGTATTCACCGGTTTCCAAGTCAATATATCTTACCGCGATGGAAACCTTATTGTTTTCATCGAGATTATCCCAAATATCCTTTAAAAATGCATTCATATCATCGCCAATTTTCACGCGCTCCGGCTCTCCGCAGAAGGAAGGAATGGGATTGCCGTCTGTAATATATGTGTGAATAAAATGCCCGATACCGGCAAGAGAAGGATATTCAAAAAATTCTCTTGTGCAGGCACTGCCGGCTTTGTCGGCGCTTTTTAAAATGGACATGGCATAATCAAAACCGTTGTTAAAGTTTAAAACGGCACTGATGCGCGGGGTGTAATTCGGCGCATCCGGCTCAAATTCTCTTGTTCTTAATGCTTCGGCGAAGCTTTTGTTTTCTTTCAGATATTCATAAATGGTGTCGGTCTGATTCCCGTTTGTTACAATCGTGGTATTGCCGAGGGTGCGAACGGGAGAATAGATAATTAAAGACGGGTCGCCGACCTTGGCTTCATCAATGGGTTTGATGATAATTTCATCATTTTTTTCCACAAACATTCTGTTGCGCGAGCTTTCGCTGCGCCCCATGATGAAATAGGCAATCGCGGCATATTTGCCGTTTTCACTTAAGCCCGTGACAATGCCCCTGCCGACATAGGGGTTACCTTTGATGATTTGTGACATGGTTTTACTTTGATAGATGTCCATACTTTTCCTCCTGTATTGTTTTACTGACAAGTGCTGCGGCTTGCGGCAGAATGAGCCATTCCGCCTGCTGCATCACTCTTTTTTGCAGTGTTTGCGGTGTATCCTCCGGCAGAATATCCACTGCCTTTTGAAGCAATATTTTGCCGCCATCCGGAATTTCATTTACAAAATGCACAGTGGCGCCGGTGACTTTAACACCGTACTCAAGTGCGGCTTCGTGTACTTTTAAACCGTAAAATCCTTTGCCGCAAAAGGACGGAATTAAAGAAGGGTGCACATTGATGATTCTTTCCGGGTAGGCAGCCGTAAATGCTGCGCTCAAAATGCACATAAAGCCGGCGAGAATGATGAAATCAATGTTGCTTTTTTCTAATTCTTCTTTCATTTTTTGCTCAAATTCGGCTTGAGAGGCACATGCCTTTTTATGAACAACAGCAGTGGCAATGCCTGCGCTTTGGGCTCTTGTGAGCGCATAGGCATTCGGATTGTCGGAAAGCACTAAGACAATTTCTCCGCACGGATTCTTTCCTGCTTTTTGCGCATCAATAAGCGCTTGCAGATTCGTGCCTCCTCCCGATACCAAAACGGCAATTCTTGTTTTTAACATAAGCGGATTCCCTCACCCTCTGTAATCTGCCCGATGGTATAGGCTTGTTCGCCTGCCTGCTTTAAAATTTTCAGAGCCTCCTGCTCTTCGGCTGCCGGCACGATGACTACCATGCCGACACCCATATTAAAGGTGTTAAACATATCCCTTTCGGAAATATTACCGGTGCGCTGAATATAATCAAAAATCGGTAATACCCGAATATCCGAACGCACGATACAGGCACATTTTCCCTTTGGCAGGGCGCGCGGAATGTTTTCATAAAACCCTCCGCCGGTAATATGCGAAATGGCGCGCACATGGATTTTTTCGAGCAGTGCACGAATCGGGCGCACATAAATTTTTGTGGGGGTGAGTAATTCCTCACCGAGGCTCTTGCCGCCCGGCGCCACCGGTGCGCTTAAGTCGGTATTCTCCACATCAAACACTTTTCTGACAAGAGAAAAGCCGTTGGAATGAACACCGGAGGAAGGCAAAGCAATGATTTTATCGCCTATTTCCATGGTGGAGCAATCAATGATTTTATCTTTTTCCACAATCCCCACACTGAAGCCGGCAAGGTCATATTCATTTTCAGGGTAAAAGCCGGGCATTTCGGCAGTTTCACCGCCAATGAGAGCCGCGCCGCTTTGCACGCAACCATCGGCAACACCCTTGACAATTTGCGCAATTTTTTCGGGATAATTTTTGCCGCAGGCAATATAATCCAGAAAAAACAGCGGAGCAGCGCCTGCGCAAATAATATCATTGACACACATTGCCACGCAGTCAATCCCCACGCTGTTATGCTTGTCGAGCAAAAAGGCGAGCTTGAGTTTGGTTCCCACACCGTCCGTTCCGCTCACAAGCACCGGCTTTTGATAGCCGGCAGGCAGCTCGAATAAACCGCCGAAGCCGCCCACATCGGAGCAAACGCCCTGCGTAAGGGTTCCGGCAATATGTTCTTTCATCATTTCTACCGCTGTATAACCTGCGGTGATGTCTACACCGGCAGCGGCATAAGCATCGGATTTTGAATTGATAGGCATTGTTTATTCCTTTCCGTTCCAACAATAGGTACACAACTCGTTTTCATCTATTCCAATCGCTTCCACAATTCCTTTCAGAGATTGAAACTCAAGCGAAGCTAAGTGTAATTTTTCACAAATAGCAGCTCGAAGCGCCTTGCCGCGCTGTGTGTCCGTATCACTGTATTCATCGATGTGCTCAAATCCCGCTTCTCCTTCAAGCTCCAAAATTACTTTTCTGGCAATCAAATCCAAATCGGAAGTGGAGCGGGAAAAATTCAGATATTTACAACCGAACATAATCGGAGGACAGGCGGAGCGCATATGTACGCTTGCCGCACCGTTATCATACAAAAACTCAACCGTTTCTCGCAGCTGTGTACCCCTAACAATGGAGTCATCCACAAACAGCAGATTTTTGTCTTTAATCAAATCGTGTACCGGTATTTGCTTCATTTTTGCAATTTTGTTGCGCTCAGCCTGTTTGGTGGGCATAAAGGAGCGCGACCAGGTAGGGGTATATTTGATAAAGGCGCGTGCAAACGGGATTTTGGATTCATTGGCATAACCGATTGCATGAGGTGTGCCGGAATCGGGAACCCCTCCGATATAATCCACATTTTCCGCATTACCCAAGCGGCGGTCGGTGCGCGCAAGCACCTCCCCGTTGCGGTAGCGCATCAGTTCCACATTGACACCTTCGTAAGTAGAGGTCGGGTAGCCGTAGTAAGTCCATAAAAAGGAGCAAATTCTTTTTTTCTTTCCGCCGGCATACAGGGTTTGAACATTGTCGGCGGAAACTTCCACAATTTCTCCCGGTGCGAGCTCTCTGATTTTTTCAAAGCCGAGCTTGCTCGAAGCGAAGGATTCAAAAGTGACGCAGTGCGCATTTTCCGACTTGGAGAGAATAACGGGTAATCTGCCGACCTTATCTCTCGCGGCGATAAGCGTACCTTTGTCGGTGATAATCAACAGCGAGCAGGTACCCTCAATTTCATTTTGCGCGAAGTGGATACCATCGCGAAAATTGCTTTTTTGGTTGATAAGCGCCGCAACCAATTCGGTATTGTTAATCTGACCGCCTGTCATGGAATTAAAATGTCCTCCCGAGTAGGAAAGATAGTGGTCAATCAGTTGCGCACTGTTGTTAATCACACCGATGACAGCAATCGCATACGTGCCCAAATCGGAGCGAATGAGTAACGGCTGCGGGTCATAATCACTGATAATACCCATAGCGGTATGACCGGTCATCTCTTCTGTGATGTTTTCAAATTTTGTGCGAAAGGGCGAGTTTTCAATGTTATGAATTTCTCTTTGCAGCCCCTTTTCTTTATCAAAGGCTGCCATACCGGCGCGCCTTGTTCCCAGGTGCGAGTGATAATCGGTACCGAAGAATACATCCAAAACCGTATCTTCCGTGCCGGCAATTCCGAAAAAACCTCCCATGTTTTTTCCTCCTATGTGCTTTTTATTTCATCAGCCCAAAATTCTTTTGAGCATTTCCTCGTATGCCGCTTCTACACCGCCGAGGTCGCGGCGAAAGCGGTCCTTATCGAGCTTTTCATGGGTTGTGCTGTCCCAAAAGCGGCAGGTGTCGGGTGAAATTTCATCCGCCAGCACGATACTGCCATCGGAAAGCCTGCCAAATTCCAATTTAAAATCGACTAAATCGATGTTTAACTTTTTGAAGAACGCCTTCATCACTTCATTGGTTTTAAATGCCATGGCTTTTATCTGCTCAATTTCCTCTTTCGTGGCAAGGTGCAGTGCCACCGCGTGGTAGGCATTGATGAGCGGGTCACCCAAATCGTCGTTTTTATAAGAAAACTCAATGGTGGGTTCCTCAAAAACAATGCCTTCTTCGACACCGTAATTCTTCGCGAAGGAGCCTGCCGAAATGTTTCTGATAATCACTTCAAGCGGAACAATGCTGACTTTCTTTACCAGCGTTTCTCTTTCGGACAGCTCTTCCACAAAGTGAGAAGGAACGCCCTCTTTTTCCAACAGCTGCATCATGAAATTGCTCACGCGGTTATTGATAGCGCCTTTGCCCTGAATGGTGCCTTTTTTTAAGCCGTTAAAAGCGGTAGCGTCATCCTTGTAGTCTACGATGCAAAGCGTATCATCCTGCGTGCTCCAAACTTTTTTGGCTTTTCCTTCATAAATCAATTCTTTCTTTTCCATAATACCTCCGTATGTCAACCGTTTCTTACACTTACAGTGTAGATTTTTGATTGAGTTTTCGGTCTTTTTCAAGAACCTGTGCAGCAGCCTTT
>ONWY01000028.1 GCA_900321665.1 uncultured Eubacteriales bacterium | reverse complement strand
ATGACGGTGACGCGCACCTGGTCGCCGACCTCGCCATCCGCAAAGCGCACGCCCGGGGTAACGGTCATAAATGCCGCGCCGCAGGCATCCTTCACCATACCTGCCTCAAGCGGCGAGCAGACAACACCGTCAAGCCCTGCCGCCTTCGCGTTTTCGGCATACTTTACAATTGTATCATTGATGGAAGCGTGAATGAGCAGTTCCTTTTGCATGCGCTCCTCGCCGGTGGAGGTGAGCTGTGTGACCGCAATCAAAAGCGGTCTTGTGCCGTCGGCGCGCGTTAATCCCTCGAGCGCCGCCTTCATCATTTCTATCGTACCTGCGGCGTGGAGATTGGTCATATCCACATCCAGCCGACTCAATACCGCCATGCTCTTTTTGACGGTATTCGGAATATCGTGAAGCTTTAAATCGAGGAAAATTTTATGCCCCCTTCTCTTAATCTCCTTCACAATCGCGGGACCCTCCGCATAGAATAACTCCATGCCGATTTTCACAAAAGGCTTTTCCTCGGTAAATTTGTCAAGAAAGACAAAGGTTTTTTCCGCGCTGTCAAAATCGCAAGCAATAATTACATCTTTTCCCATGATTACACCACTCCTATTATATCGCTGATTTTTTCTATTCCGAGCTTCTCGCACTCTGCGGGAAGCGCCTCTATGATTTCTTTGCAGGCATAAGGATTCACAAGGTTTGCCGCGCCTACCTGCACCGCCGTGGCGCCCGCCATCATCATCTCTATCACATCCGCCGCCGTGGAAACGCCGCCGCACCCCATCACGGGGATATGGCATGCCTTTGCTACCTGGTAGACCATGCGCACTGCCAAGGGAAAGACCGCGTCACCCGAAAAACCGCCCATGGTATTGGCGATGACAGGGCAGCGCCTTTTGATATCAATGCGCATGCCCAGCAGCGTGTTAATCAGGCAAATACCATCTGCCCCCGCATCCTCGCAAGCTTTCGCGATGGCGACAATATCCGTCACATTCGGAGAAAGCTTGATAAACACGGGCTTGGTCGTCACCGCTTTAACGGCTCTCGTCACCTCCGCGGCAGCCGCGGGCGAGGTGCCGAAGGACATCCCCCCGCCGTGAACATTCGGGCAGGAAACATTGACCTCTAAAATGCCAACCTGCTCTTGCTTATCCAACAGCGCGCAGGTATAGGCATAATCCTCCACCGCAAAGCCCGATACATTGGCTATCACGGGCTTGTGAAAATACGCCTGCATTTCGGGCAGCTCGTGCTCTATGACATGCTGCACCCCGGGATTTTGCAGCCCGACGGCATTAATCATGCCACCCTTACACTCCGCAATGCGCGGTGTGGGGTTCCCGAAGCGGGCATCCTTTGTGGTTCCCTTAAAGGAGAACGAACCGAGAATATTAATATCGTAAAAATCCTTAAACTCCTTGCCGAAGCCGAAGGTTCCCGAGGCGGGCACCACGGGGTTATCGAGCGGCAAGCCGGCTAAATTGACTGATAAATCTACCATACGATTTCCTCCCTTTCCAAAACGGGACCGTCTTTACAAATGCGCTTGTAGCCCTCCTTCGTCTTACAAGAGCAGCCCATGCACGCGCCGAAGCCGCAGCCCATGCGCTCCTCAAAGGAATATTGACCGCTTGTTTTCACTATCTTTTCAATCGCGCGAAACATCGGCATCGGCCCGCAGGTGTAAAAGTAATCGTAATCTATCCCCTGCATCGCATCCGTCACAAAGCCTTTTATGCCGTAGGAGCCGTCGGCTGTGGTAACATAGACCGTGCAGCCGAGGGCTTTAAACTCCTGCTCATAAAAAACATCATCCGCCGAATTAAAGCCGAGTATCACGGTCGGCTGCTGCCCTGCGGCAAGCAGCGCTTTAGCAAGGTGATAGAGAGGCGGCACGCCGACACCGCCGCCGATAACCAGCGGCTTGCGGCTTTTGGAGATATCATAGCCGTTACCGAGCCCGGTTAAAATATCCAGCTCCGCGCCGGTCGGTAATGCAGCCATCTTGGCGGTCCCCTCGCCCACAACTTTATAAATCAGCGTTAACGTTTTCTCATCATAATCGCAAACGGAAATCGGGCGGCGCAGAAAAAAGCCGTCAAGCCGGATGTTGACAAACTGCCCCGGGCGCGTCAGCCTTGCAGTGTCGCCTGCCAGCACCATGCGGTAAACATCCGCTGCGATTTTTTTGTTTTCAAGTATTTTGTACATAGGCACCTTTCCTCCGTCAGTCGGGCTGAATCTTTGCACGAGAGCGCATTTTAATCTGCATCAATCGTGGAAATGCCGAGTGTGATTTCTTCCAATACATCGAGCAGTACGCCGACAGTATCGAGCGAGGTAAACATTGTCACATTATTATCTACCGCGGCGCGGCGGATAGAGGAGCCGTCGGAATGGGAGTCGCCCGCGTTAATATCAATCGTGTTGATGACATAAGCGATATGCCCTTGGCGCAGCGCCTGCAGAATTTCATCACTGCCGTCGGCAGTCAGCTTGCGGCGCACGCGGGTGCGAATGCCGTGCTCTTTCAGGTACTTTGCCGTGCCGCCGGTGGCTTCAATATTAAAGCCGAGGTTATAAAAGCGGCGAATGAGCGGCAGCGCCTTGGGCTTATCCGCATCGGCAATCGTGGCAAGCACCGTGCCGTAGTTTGCCACATTCATACCGCTTGCCTGAATGGCTTTATACAGCGCTCTTGTCAGGCTGCGGTCGTAGCCGATGGCTTCGCCTGTGGACTTCATTTCCGGCGATAAGTAGGTATCCATGCCCTTTAGCTTGCTGAAGGAGAAGGCGGGCGCCTTTACATACCAGCGCTGCTTTTCCTTTGGGTATACCTCGGTATAGCCCTGCTCCTTCAAGGAGTGCCCTAAAATAACCCGGGTAGCGATATGCGCCATCGGGAAGGAGGTTGCCTTACTGAGGAAGGGCACCGTGCGCGAGGAACGCGGGTTGACCTCAATGACATACACATCGTCCTTGTCATCGGCGATAAATTGGATGTTATACAAGCCGATAATGCCGATGGCTTTGCCCAGCCGCACGGTATAATCAATAATTTTATCCTTCACCTCTTGCGATACGGAGAAAGTCGGGTACACGGAGATACTGTCGCCCGAGTGCACACCCGTGCGCTCGACGTGCTCCATAATCCCGGGAATAAACACATCCTCACCGTCGCAAATCGCATCAACCTCCAGCTCGCGCCCCATGATGTATTTATCCACAAGGACGGGCTGCTCGGTATTGATTTCCACCGCGGTTTGCAGGTAATGGCGCAGGCTCTCTTCGCTTGCGACAATCTGCATCGCGCGCCCGCCGAGCACGAAGGAGGGGCGCACCAAAACAGGGTAGCCGATGCTTTCGGCAACCTTAACACCCTCTTCAATATCCGTTACCGCCTGCCCCTTGGGTTGCGGAATGCCGAGAGCTTCCATTACCTTTTCAAAGGAATCGCGGTTTTCCGCGCGGTCAATCGCGGCTACATCGGTACCGATAATCGGCACACCGAGCGCGTCAAGCGGCGGGGCGAGGTTAATCGCCGTCTGCCCGCCGAGGGAAACGACGATACCGAGCGGCTTTTCGAGCTCGATAATATTCATCACATCCTCCACGGTGAGCGGCTCGAAATAGAGCTTGTCCGAGGTAGTGTAATCGGTGGAGACGGTTTCGGGATTGTTGTTGATAATAATTGCCTCATAGCCCGCCTCGCGAATCGACCAAATGGCATGGACAGTGGAATAATCAAACTCCACACCCTGCCCGATACGAATCGGACCCGAGCCGAGCACGATAATCTTCTTTTTATCCGATACGATACTTTCATTTTCCTGCTCGTAGCTGGAGTAGAAATACGGCACATAGGAATCAAACTCCGAAGCGCAGGTATCAATCATTTTATACACGGGGAAGATGGCATTTGCCTTGCGCAGGGCAAAAACCTCCGCCTCGCTCAAGCCCCAACAGCTGCCGATATATTTGTCCGAAATGCCTAAGCGCTTGGCATCCTGCAACACCGCAAGGTCGTTTTTGTTTTCCCTGAGCACCGCTTCAAAATCGACAATGTTTTTAAACTTGTCGAGGAAAAACATATCAATTTTGGTGGCATTGTAAATATGCAGTAAATCCACGCCAAGGCGAATGAGCTGCGCGATGGCAAACAGGCGGTCGTCTGTGCCCGTGCGGATATACTCGAGCAGCGCCTCGGCGGTATACTCATCAAACTTTTTATCATACAGGTGGCAAACACCTGTTTCGAGCGAGCGGATTGCCTTGAGCAGGCTTTCCTCCATCGTTCTGCCGATTGCCATTACCTCACCCGTTGCCTTCATTTGGGTATTGAGGGTATTATTTGCATCCGCAAATTTATCAAACGGGAAGCGCGCAATCTTGCTCACCACATAATCGAGCGTCGGCTCAAAGGAGGCAGGCGTATTGGCAATTTGAATCTCATCAAGGCGCATGCCCACAGAGATTTTGGCGCTCACGCGCGCAATCGGGTAGCCCGAAGCTTTGGAGGCAAGCGCCGAGGAGCGCGACACGCGCGGGTTCACCTCAATCAGGTAGTAGGAGAAGGAGTGCGGGTCAAGCGCAAACTGCACATTGCAGCCGCCCTCGATTTGCAGCGCGCGAATGATGCGCAGCGCGGAATCGCGCAGCATGTGGTATTCCTTATTGGTCAGCGTTTGAGAGGGCGCCACGACCACGCTGTCGCCCGTATGCACGCCGACAGGGTCAATGTTTTCCATATTACAGATGGTGATGGCGGTATCGTTGGCATCGCGCATCACCTCATATTCAATTTCCTTGTAGCCCTTGATGGATTTTTCCACTAAGACCTGGTGAACGGGAGAGAGCGCGAGCGCATTTTTTAACAGCTCGGTGCACTCTTGCTCGTTATCGGCAAAGCCGCCGCCCGTGCCGCCGAGTGTAAATGCCGGGCGCAGCACCACAGGGTAGCCGATTGCCTCTGCCGCCTTTAAGCCCTCCTCCATATTATTCGCAATTTCCGAGGGGAGCACCGGCTCGCCGAGGCTTTCGCACAAGTCCTTAAAAAGCTCTCTGTCCTCCGCGCGCTCAATCGCTTCAAAGGAGGTGCCGAGGATTTCCACATCACACTCCTGCAAAACGCCCTTCTTCGCAAGCTGCACGGCAAGGTTTAAGCCTGTCTGCCCGCCGAGGGAGGGCAAAATCGCATCGGGGCGCTCGTGGCGGATGATACGCGCCACATACTCGAGCGTCAGCGGCTCCATATAGACCTTATCGGCAATATCGGTATCTGTCATAATCGTAGCGGGATTGGAGTTGATGAGAACCACCTCGTAGCCCTCCTCGCGCAGCGCTAAGCACGCTTGGGTGCCCGAGTAGTCAAACTCCGCTGCCTGACCAATCACAATGGGGCCGGAGCCGATGACCATAATCTTGTGAATATCTTCTCTTTTAGGCATGCTTCTCCGCCTCCTCTCTCATCAGGTCGATAAATTTATCAAATAAATAGGCGCTGTCCTGCGGACCGGGCGCGCTCTCGGGGTGGTACTGTACCGAGTAGAGCTTGTTTTCCTTGGACTCAACACCCTCCGCCGTATTATCTAACAGGTTTTTATGGGTCAGTGCCAGCTCGGTTCCCTCGAGGGAATCCACACTCACCGCGTAGGAATGGTTTTGCGAGGTGATTTCAATCTTGCCGGTTTCGAGGTTCATCACCGGGTGATTGCCGCCGCGGTGACCGAATTTCATTTTAAAGGTTTTGGCGCCGAGCGCTAAGGAAATCATCTGATGCCCGAGGCAGATGCCGAAAATCGGCAGCTTGCCTTTGAGCGCCTTCACCACCTCGATAACGGGGGTGACATCCTCCGGGTTGCCGGGGCCGTTGGAGAGAAAGAGCCCGTCGGGGCGCATATTCAAAATCTCCTGGGCGGTGGTATGGTACGGCACCACCGTTACATTACAGCCCTTTTTATTGAGCATGCGCACGATGTTCATTTTAATGCCGCAATCAATGGCAACCACATCGTAGCGATGATTCGGTGTGCGGGAGTACCAGCGCTTTTTGCAGGAAACCCGACTGACCATATCTGTCGGTATTTTATAATCCAAGAGCATATTCAGCGCCTTGTTATACGGCATATCGGCATGACAAATCATGACCTTTTGACTGCCCTCGTCGCGGATAATGCGGGTGAGCATGCGCGTATCAATGCCGCTGATGCCGGGGATATCGTATTCATCGAGCACCTCCGAAAGGGTTTTGGTGTAGCGGAAATTGGAGGGCAGGTCGTTATACTCCCTGACAATCAGCCCGCCCATTGTCGGCACACGGGTTTCATAATCCTCATCGCACACGCCGTAATTGCCAATCAGCGGGTAGGTCATGCACACCATTTGGTCTGTGTAAGACGGGTCGGAAATGATTTCCTGGTACCCGACCATGGAGGTATTGAAAACGAGCTCGTTAATCGCGGTTTTGTCCGCACCGAAGCCATAGCCGTAAAATTCCTTGCCGTTTTCAAGTATGATTTTTCTATCAAAGGGCTTCATAAACAACCTCTCCTTTGCATATCGTTAACACATTTTTTCCGTAAACTTCCCATCCCTCAAAGGGCGTAGCGCGCCCCTTAGAGAGGAATTTCTCGGGTTGTACCGTCCATTTTTTATTCAAATCGAGAAGCGCCAAATCCGCGGCTTCTCCCTGAGCGATTTTGCCGCCGGGCAGCCCGAAGATTTCACGCGGGCGCACCGCCATCATCTCGATTAGCTTTTCTAAAGTCATAACGCCTGTTTTCACAAGCTTGGTGTAGAGCACGGGAAACGCGGTTTCCAAGCCGACAATGCCCATCGCGGAGCCGGCAAGCCCCTTCGCCTTTTCCGCGGCGCTGTGGGGCGCGTGGTCGGTGGCAATCACATCGACCGTGCCGTCAAGCACGCCTGCTATTAAGGCGGCCTTATCCTCTTTCGCGCGCAGGGGCGGGTTCATCTTAAAGCGCCCGTCCTCCTGCAAATCCATATCGCATAGGGTTAAGTAGTGCGGCGCTGTTTCGCAGGTAACCTTCACACCGCGCCGCTTTGCCTGACGGATGATTTCCACGCTTTCCTTGGTAGAAATATGGCACACATGGTAGCGGCAGCCCGTTTGCTCGGCAAGGCGGCAGTCGCGCTCAATCTGCGCCCACTCGCTCTCGGAGCAGATGCCGCGGTGCCCATGCTCGCGGGCATACTCGCCCTCGTGAATATAGCCGCCGCGCAGCAGCTCGTTTACCTCGCAGTGAGCGGAAATAATTTTTCCCAGGCGCGCACATTCCGCCATGGCTTTTTTCATATCCGCCTCCTCCTGCACACCGCAGCCGTCATCGGAAAAGCCGATGGCGGTATCCTGCATGCTTTCAAAATCGACAAGCTCTCCCCTGCCGGTTCTGCCCTTGGTGATGGTGGCAAAGGGATACACCCCAATCACGGCATCGCGCTTAATGATATCCGTTTGCGCCTTCAGGTGCTGCGCGCTGTCGGGCGGCGGGTTAAGGTTCGGCATCGGGCACACGGCGGTATAGCCCGCGCTTGCGGCAGCCAATGTCCCCGTGCGAATGGTTTCTTTATAAGAAAAACCGGGCTCGCGAAGATGTACATGCACATCAACGAAGCCCGGAATCAAATACTTTCCATCCGCAAAAAAAACACTATCAACCCCATCACAGGGAATGGAGATACCGACAGTGTCTATCTTTCCGTCTTGAATTAAAATGTCTTTCTTTTGAAAGTCAACTCCCGAAAATACGAGAGCGTTTTTGATTACTATAGTCATACGCGCTCTACCTCTCGGGTGTTTATTATATTATAAATCGAATTTTGTGTCAATATACAATATACACAAATTTGTACACAAAACACATTCTGTTTTAAAGCAGCACCGCGCTTGCGCGCAAAAAAAAGCATATGCCATGGTTTTGCACCATGGCATAGAAATAGCGTATATCTTACACTTTCACTCGAATCTGCATGTTGCCGCATGCGGCAACACAAGTCATAACAAAAACATATTAGAGCGTAGCACTAATACTTTATTTCTGTTTCGGAAATGGCGCCTCTTTCGCCATAGTAGTCGCAGTCATGACACTGAACACGCATGACAAATGCATTGCCCAAATCGTAGTTATGCACATTTCTGCTTCTGCATTTCGGGCAACAATATATAGGCGGAATGACGCGATCGGCATTGTTAATGACCCAATCCTTATTGTCCCTATTTTTCAAGGCATCGACCCAATTCACTTCACGGCCTGCAGCAATGCCGTCTACTTCTTCTTCTGTTAATTCTTTTCTTTCTTCGTCTTTCATCGCTCTCATCCTTTCATAATTCATTCTGTAACCTGTTGACTTTCATCAAGAAGTTAACCCCTTAAATCGTTGTTTGTGCAACCGAAAAAGCCGCACTCGTGACGCCTGACGCGCATTTGATAAAAACCCCTGGTTATCATTCATAACAACTTTGCTTGCAGTGTATGCAAAGCTTCGCCTATTATAAATAAATATACCATATAAAATATGCCAAAACAATGTTTTTTAACAGATTTTTCCTGTTTTGTGTAAAAAGCTCACTATGCGGTGCTCACTGTGGGGAAGGCGCCTTGGTACTGCCCACCTGTTGCCTTTCCACAAGCTCCGCGAAATAGCCGTTTTGCGCTATCAGCTCATCATAGGTACCATCCTCAATGATATGCCCTTTATCCAAGACAATAATTCTGTCGCACTGCTTGATGGTCGATAAGCGGTGCGCGATGACAATGCGCGTGCAGTGCAGCTTATCCAATGAATCCGATACAATCTTTTGCGTGATATTATCTAAAGCGGAGGTTGCTTCATCGAGCATCAATATTTTGGGCTTGGGCGCAATGGCTCTGGCAATCATAATGCGCTGCTTTTGCCCGCCGGAGATAGCGCCGGCGCCTTCGGAGATGAGCGTGTGCATGCCCATGGGCATTTTGCGAATATCCTCCGCAATGCCCGCCTGCTCTGCCGCCTCCCAAGCCTCATCCAAGCTCAGCTCCGGTGCGGAGATGACAATGTTTGAATAAATATCGCCTGCAAACAAGCTGCCGTTTTGCATCACCACGCCGATTTTTCTTCTCAGCGAGTGCAGCTCTAAGTCGGCAATATCCTTTGAGTCATAATAAATAGTGCCTTTATCGGGCTTTTCAAAGCCCAATAGCAGGCGCATGAGTGTGGATTTGCCGCAACCGGTTTTGCCGACAATGGCAACATATTGCCCGGGTTTGATGGTGAAAGACAAGCCGTCAATCACATTCGGCATCTTTTCATCATAGCGAAAAGAGAGGTTTTCAACAGCAATATTGCCCGAAACGCGGGTGAGTATTTGCTTGCCCTCCGACACCTCCGGCTCCGCATCCAAAAGCGGCTTTGCCATTTCCATAATCGGTTTGATGCGCGCGAAGGAGAGCGCAATTTCGGCAATCGCCATAAAGGCGCCCGAAAGCATACCGTAAGCGGAATTAAAGGCATAGTAATCCGCCACCGATACGCCGGAGCTGAGGGCAAAGGAATACATCACGATGGTACCGATTAAGCCGATTGCCGAGGAAATCACAACATTGTACTTAATGAAAAACGGCGGGTTATACTCTAACCTTGCG
>ONWY01000016.1 GCA_900321665.1 uncultured Eubacteriales bacterium | reverse complement strand
CAAAGTATAACGTACCTAAATAACCCGATTCAGACGTTATTTCAAAATGGGCAACTCTTCCCGTGAAATATTCGCCGTCTTCGTCGGTACGCTTTTCAGCGGCGTCAAATTTATAGAAAGCGGTATAGGTTAAATTTTCTGAGGCCGCAGGAATTGACTGAGCTGGCAGAACATAACTGTGGTTGCCGTCATCCCATCCTGCAAACGTTCCGCCCTCCTTGGGACATTCGGGAGTATCGCCCTTAAATGAAATTTCAGCGCCTTTTTTATAATACTCGGTATCAAGGAACGTGCCGTCGCTGTTTCTCCAGGTAATTGTAACGCCTTCATCAATAACTACACCGTCTTTGATAAAGCGTTCATCTGAATAGCTCTTGCCCTTGTACTGTGCAGTTGCAACATATTGGGCTGCGCCGTGGTCGTCATAAACAGGTTCTGCAACAGTTGCCACAACGTCAGTTATATATCCGCAATCTTTGCAGGTCAGACGAACCGTTGCAGAGATGTTGTCATCGCTCCAGGACCATGAACTTACCACCATTTCGTGAGCTTCTGTAGTCTGGTGGCCGCAATAATTACAAACTGAATTGTGAGAATCTGCATTAATAACGGAATAGTTATTGCTTCCATGGTCGCAGTGCTCAACATAAATACGGCCAGCCTTCGCAGATTTGCAAATGCTTTCTCTGTCATTTTTATCAATGTATTTGATAGTGTCGCCGTTTTTGGTTTTTACCCTTGTGTTATCGTTAAAAACCAGATTCGGAGTTCTGTAATGGAGACGAGTGGAATAGGTTCCTGTTTCAATATTAGCGTTATCGCCTACCGTAATAGAGCCTTTTTGCATCAAAACTGTCGAACCGATTCCGGTGCTGTCACTGTAATCGTAGTACGAGGGATATTCGGGATACTCCTCGCAATAGGAAAAGGAACCCCACGACTTAATATTACCGCCGCTTAATATGATGTCACCTTCGAATAAAATGCCTCCGATACCCGGACCCGCGAGCGCCAATGAGTCACTGTACTGAGCAAGACTGTAGCTTCCGTGACCACCGTAAGCCTCAACGTCTCCGTCACTGATAGTAATCGTTACGTGCTCCGTGTCATCACTCTTCCAACCGCAGCCGATACCTGCGCCACCGTAACCGCCTTTGCTGAGAATTTTACCGTTACGGATAGTGATTGAACCTCCGATGCTTTTCCATGAACCGCCGATACCTGCGCCGTAAGTGCGGCCCTGTGTTTTAATATTACCGCCGAAGATTAAAATCGTGCCTATTTTACCGTTAGCGCCGCTGCCGATACCTGTTGAGCCGTCGGCGTCAATAGTACCGCCATATATGCGAATTCTTTCTGCACCTGCTTCATCACCGCCGCCGATACCTGACGCGTACTGACCGCCTGTTGCAGTAATATTACCGCCGTATATATCAATCATACCGGATGGTTCCTGGTCGCCGCCGCCGATACCTGCCGCGTACTGACCGCCTGTTGCATCAATTGTGCCATCGTTTATTGTAATATTACCGGCGTATTGGCCTCCCTGGTTACCGCCGCCGATACCTGCCGCTTCATCACCGCCCTTTGCAGTTATGTCACCGCCGTTAATAGTGATGTTGCCGCTGCAATAGACATCGCCGTCGCCGTCGCCGAGAGCGGCGCCGCCGTCACCGCCTGTTGCAGTTACTTTTCCGCCGTTAATAGTGATGTTGCCGCTGTTGCCATTGTTACCGCCGCCGATACCTGCGCCCCAGCCGCCGCCGTTTGCGGTTACGTCGCCGCCATAAATCTCAACAGTACCGCCATTGGCTTTGTTACCACCGCCGATACCTGCTGCACGCTTACCGCCGTTTGCGGTAACATTACCGCCGTAAATTCTGACAGTACCTCCGCTGACTTCGTCGCCGCCGCCGATACCTGCGCCCCAGCTTGCGCCCGTTGCAGTTACGGTGCCGCCGTAGATTGAGATGGTTCCGTTAGTACCTTCAGCTTCGTCACCGCTGCCGATACCTGCTGCTTCGTAGTCGGCTTCCGCCTTAACGGTACCGCCGTAAATATTGATAGTACCGCAGTTTGTTTCGTCGCTGCCGCCGATACCTGCGCAATAGTTATCGGAATTGAAAATATCAAGAATACCGCTGTCGTTTGCCTGACCGTAGATATTGAGAGTGTTGCCGGGATTTACAATAATACCCTCGTCGCAGTACAGATAGTTACCGTCCGGAACGATAATATTAACAGTTCCCGCAACCTCAAGCTCGTCAAAGCTCAGACCGTTGTCGGCAATATACCAGCCGCTGTACAAGGTGTGGTCGTCGTCCTCGGAATAATCCCACAAATGGGTGTAGTTTGTACAGGTGTCCGTTACTTTTTCAACCATCTTTGTGCTCGAATTCCACGAGCGGCGGACATATGATATTCCGTCCGCAGCATATGCCGAAGCGGGCATTACTGTAATCACCATCAGCGCTGTAAGAAAAGCGCAAATCATCTTTTTAGCATAATTCTTCATCACAGAGCCCGCAAGTGAAGCATCTGTTCCCTTTCCGCAGCCTGCAAAGGCTGTACTAATCAGGCATACACAAAGTAATGCATTCTTCACTCTAAATAAATTTTTTTTCATAATCTCAACCTTTTTTATTTATTTTTAAATCACCATTTTTCTATTGTAATTATACATTAAGAAAAAGTCAATAAACAGTATTTGTTATTTGCCTGAGTGTTTACTGGCCTTCCGCAACCGTAACGGCAACAGTATTATTTCGCGGCTTGTGCTTTTCTTACCATAGCATGCATAGAAAGATGTCTGCAAAAGCCTCCGTTTGAATCAATCAAACGGAAGTCGGTTTTATTGCTAACGATTGTTCGCAACGATTCGTTCAGAATGTATCATCATACTCCGCTGCATAACAAGCATACGAATCACACTGACAGATGATAGTGTTCTTTTCATTTTCGCACCTTCGTAATAAACAGACAAGGCGTTACCGCGCCCGACAGGCAAGGTAACGCCGTCATAGAAACCGATTAGTTTTCAGCCAGCATCTTCTTCGCTCTTCCGAGATAGATAAGCTCGAGGAAATAGATAAACACGGCAAACAATATTGTCAAACCGGATAACCACTTAATAAGACCAAAACCTAAAGATGTTGTAATGGCGCCAAAGTTAACCAACAATGAAAGGACGAAAGAAATGATGTAGGAAACGATAATTGTGGTGAGAATCTCATGGCCAAATTTAACCATATCAGTTCTGTTGCATTTTTCAGACAGATTCATCAAACCGTTTACCAAATAAATAGCCACAAGCATGTTGAGCACGTTGGATGTTGCCGAAAAAACTGTGCCAAGTCCGCCAAGAAAACCGGTCCTGCCGGCAAAGACTGATGCTACTACCGAAAAAACACTTCCGAATACGGTGCAAAGCACAGCCCTCTTAATACCAATCTCATCTTTCGCCGCCTGAAGAAAGCCGATAATGTTCATAATTCCGGCAATCAAAACGATAATGCCGGAGATGATTAATATTGCGCCCGCAGTAGCCAGTAAACTTTCGGCGTTTGCTTGAGCAACTTCCTTGGATGAACCGATTAAACTCATAATCAAGCCTATTCCGGTGCCCAAAGCGGCAATCAAAGCAATAATTTCGGCGTTAAAGATTTTTTTAACGCCTTTTGCAGCATTTGGAAATTTCATGTTTTTCTCTCCTTAAAATTAAGTTATTATAATAAAATGTGAAACGTTTATTATCTAAAACAGAGGAATATTTTTAGACGTTTACCGGTTCATGCGGGTTGCCCGACGGGAATCGAACCCAAATAGCCTCTCGCTTGCTCTTTTTGGCTAATTCTACCGCATTTTCGTTGATTGGCGCCAGCCAAACTGCCTCAATTGCGGCACAATTATCACAAAAACTTCTAACCGAGAGGTGCTTGCAGTTTATATCTGCCTGGTTTTTGTTAAGACAAGGCAAAATGGTGAAAGAATACTGTCGTATTGTGAGGCATTTTAACGCAGTATTAACACAAAACAGGCGATAGAAACCTGTTTGGGTTCGACTCCCGTCGGGCTTTCCTGTCTTGTTTTTCGCTGTTTTACAAAACTACTAAGATTAATTCTATCATAAATACGCCACAAGACAATAAGATGTGTCAGAATGAAACATCTTTTTTATAAAAGCACTTGAGTTCAGCACTTATAATTCCTATAATGAAATTATAATTATATAAGAGGTATATACATGAATGACTCCTTTAGCGAAATCTTAAAAAGCTTCAGAACCGAAAAGAATTTATCCCAGCAGCAGCTTGCCGATATGCTGTTTGTGGAACGCACCACTATCGCGAACTGGGAATCAGGCAGGCGAACTCCCGACGCTGTTCTGCTGTTGCAGATCTCCAAATGTTTAGATATTGATGTCAACATTTTATTGGAAACAATCAGCAATACCGTAGAGGTGCCAAACATCATGATGGTTGATGACGAGAGTATCATTCTCAAGAGCGGTATGGCGGTGATCGCTAATTTACTCCCCAACGCTTCTCTCACAGGCTTTTCTTCTCCGACAGAAGCATTGTCATTCGCCAAATCCAACCGCGTACATCTGGCGTATATCGATATCGAAATGGGCAAGCTCAACGGGCTTGAACTGTGCCGCGAACTACTGAAAATCAATCCTCGCACCAACGTGTTCTATCTGACTGCCTATCCCGATTTCGCGCTGGAAGCGTGGGATACCGGTGCCTGCGGCTTCGCCGTAAAACCCCTTACCGCCGAACAGGCACGCAATCACCTCACGCGGTTGAAATTCCCGATAAGGGGGCTGCAGTTATGATGGATTGGACAACATTTTTTTATTCTGTGATTGATGCAACTACCCTGCTAATCGCCGTGCTGGGAATATTGGTCGTTTTGATTCTGCGCAACCTTGAAAACCGGTGGCGGTTGTTCTGCGTTGTTTTTTTCTCCGATATCGTTTTGAAAGCCTCGGCGAGCATGCTTAGCCGGTTTTCAGCTGTGTATTGGCATAACATGCCGCTTCAAACAACATTTGATTTTCTCGCCACTTTGTTTTCATCTGCAATCATTCCTCTGCTGGCGCTTTACACCCTTCGCTGCTGTTCGCAGGAGCCACGCCAATCATTCCTGTGGAAGCTGATTCTCAGCCTTTGGGGAGTCTGCGTAGCTGCAGCCGTCGGCGACCTGCTCACACGCACACTTTTTGCCGGTCCGACGCCGGACGGCACAGAGCAAAAGCGCTGGTTGACACTGGTTTATCTGCTTTTTACGGCAATCAGTCTGATTAGCTGCTTTGTCGCGGTGATTCGCAGAAGAAAACAGCTTTCAAAGCTCCAATTCATTCTCATATTGGTATATTTGCTTGCGCCTGTTTCTGTTATGCTGCTCGCGATGGAACTGATGTTGCTTGTTGATCAGGGAAAGCGGTATATCAAGCAAAAGGAAGAAATCGCTGAGCAGAAGGTAAGACTTGCCGTACTGCAAATGCGTCCGCATTTTATCTACAACACAATGACGAGCATTTACTGCCTTATTGAGCAGGACGCACCAAAGGCGCAGCAGGTTACCTTGGATTTTACCAGTTATTTGAGAAAGAATTTCACGGCGATCGCGAAAGAGGAAACGATCCCCTTTACCGAGGAACTGGAACATACGAGGGCTTACTTGGCAGTCGAGCAGGTGCGCTTTAAAGGAAAGCTGTTTGTTGAGTTCGATATGCCTTACACGAACTTCAGACTGCCGCCGCTGACGCTTCAACCGATTGTAGAAAACGCCGTCAAGCACGGTGTCGACCCCGACCTTGACCCGCTTACCATCCATATTCAGACCCGAGAAGTAAAGAACGGCGTTGAAATAACCGTTGCCGACACCGGACCGGGCTTCGGCGCGAAGGACAACGACGAGCCGCATATCGCGCTCGCTAATATCCGCGAACGGCTCGAAATGATGTGTAACGGAGAGCTGACAATCTCCGAACGCGAAGGCGGCGGCACGGTTATCAGAATTATTATATCAAACAAGCAATAATAAAAATGTAACACAGTTTGGTGATAAAAAGAGCAACTCATTATCACCAATAATCAATAACTTTTAGCATAAGTGAGAGGCGTTTAAAGGGAAGAACTATTATGAGCGGGAACTTGGTTAAGTATAAAAAATATGACAGTTCATACGAAAAGGAAGTTTTAAAGGTCTTTACAGAGGCTTTTGTAAACTATCCGCTTTTTTACAACATATTTGAAGATGATTTCAAAACAAAAGAGAAGTTTCTGGCATGTTACGAGAAGATTATGAAAGGAATTTTTAAAGCCACCATCCGCAAGGACGCCTGCTATATAGGATTCAAGGACGGGCAGGTCGCAAGTATTGTCATTGTAGAATCTCCCGAAAATAAACCCATCGGCGTATGGGATTACACGGTGAGCGGTATGCCGGGCATTATGATGATGCTCGGTCTGAAAAAAACCTTTCAGTTTATGGAGATTTCCGAGCGTACGGAGCTTGTTGTCAAAAGCATCAAGGGACCGCGATGGCATTTGTATTTTTTGGCGATTGACCCGAAATTACAGGGCAAAGGTATCGGCACGGACGCCATCCGTAACTTCGTGATTCCGTTAGTCAAAAAGCATAACGGAAAACTGATTACGGTAACAACAAATTCCGAGAAGAATGTTAGTTTCTATATTAACAACGGTTTTTCACTTGTAGAAGAAGAGACGATTGCTTTTAATGAAAAGTCTATCGGCAACTGGACTTTCCGAATGGATTTATAATAAGAAAAAACAGCATTTTAGCAAAACGCTAAAATGCTGTTTTTTCTCAGAGCAACACCTTTACGGCAAAGCCGCCGCTGAAGAAAAAGGTGTTCGCCCATGAGGCAGTTGGTGGAGATGGCGGTAATCGAAACCGCGTCCGAAAATTCGCCCATATCACTTTCTACATGCTTAGTTTGTGCTTTGGCATTCCCTTTCCCTGCCGCTCGCAAACAAGCTGCCGGGATTGGTAGGCTCTGATGGATGACAGGCTACGAGCCGCTCACCTGTTCACCTTTACCGCTACTCACACCTGAACCCCGGGGCGCGGTAACCCGGTCAGATGGCACTGCTATTGATTAAGCAGCGCAAAGAACAGTTTCTTCTTTGTCCTTTAATTTTTAAGTTGCCCGTTGTTGAGGCGGTCGAGCGCCGCCGCATGCTTATGATACTTCTTAATCCCCGTCGAAATCCTTTCATCCCCGTATAGTGGTTAAAATAAGGGATAAATGCAGGTAAAAATACAATATTTATCGGATATCTTTTTCTGTTTTTATTTTGTAATACACAAAGTATGACTGCAATAAAAACAGAAAAATCTATCTCGATTCTATTGCATTTTTACTCTGCATTTACCCTTTATTTTAACCACCTGTCTTTAGAAAGAGTAAAATATAACATTTATTATTTGAGAAACTCAGAGCGAAACGGAACGGGTGCGGGTGTCCCGCCATTTCATTCCGAACTCCGCATTCCGAATTGGCTTAATGAAATGATGCATACTTTTGCTTCATTTCTTTTTCCATGGTGCGCTTGGCGCTTTTTTGCGCCTCGACTGCGCGCTTGTCATAGTTCTTTTTACCCTTGCACATGCCGATTTCGAGCTTCGCTCTGCCCTTTTTAAAATAAATACTCAGCGGAATAAGCGAGAGCCCCTGCTGCTTCACCGTGCCGTAAAGGCGCGCAATCTCGCGCTTGTGCATCAGCAGCTTGCGCACCCTGCGCGGGTCGGTATTAAAGCGGTTGCCGTGGTCATAGGGGCTGATGTGAATGCCGTTGGCAAAAAGCTCGCCCTCTACCACACTGCACCAGGAATCCTTCAAATTTGCCTTACCTTGGCGCAACGATTTCACCTCTGTGCCTTTTAATTCAATCCCTGACTCATAGGTTTCAAGCACAAAGTAATCATGATACGCTTTCTTATTGGTTGCAACTTTTAAAATTTCCTCTTTCATGCTAAACACTAAACACTAAAAACTTAACACTGAAATGAATTGTAATGCATTACAATTCATTTCTTCCCTCAAGCGCTCTCGAGACAGTCACTTCATCGGCATACTCCAAATCGGCGCCGACAGGGATACCGTAGGCAAGCCGAGAGACCTTGAAGCCGAGGGGCTTGAGCAACTTTGAGATATACATCGCCGTCGCCTCCCCCTCCACAGTGGGGTTAGTCGCCATAATCACTTCCTTGACCTCTTTATCTTGCCCTGCGAGCCTTTCGAGCAGCTGTTTGATGCGAATGGCATCGGGCCCGATATCATTCATCGGGCTGATGGCACCGTGAAGCACATGATAGAGCCCGTCATAATCACCGGTTTTTTCAAACACCGCAACATCGCGCGGGTCCTCTACCACACAAATAGTGCTCCTGTCTCTGGTGCTGCTTTGGCAGATGGGGCAAATCTCCTCCTCGGTCAAATTGCAGCACACGGCGCATTGGTGAATATTGGTATGCGCCGCAGTAATCGCATCGGTAAACTCCTTGACCTGCTCATCGCTCATGCTGAGCATATGAAATGCTAACCTTTGCGCGGTTTTGTGCCCAATAGAGGGAAGCCTTTCGAATTGGTTGACCAGCTTCTCGAGCGCCGCTACACTGTAACGCATTACAGCATACCGCCCATGCCGGGAATATTCAAGCCGGCAATCGGATTTTGCACTGCTGCCATCTTTGTATCCATATCCTCATCCGCCTTGCGCAACGCTTCATTGACCGCGCCAATAATCAAATCGCCGAGCATTTCCACATCCTCGGGGTCCACGACCTCGGGCTTAATGTTTAAGGATAAAATTTGGTGCTTGCCGCTCACGGCAGCCTCGACCATACCGCCGCCGACGCTTGCGGTATACTCGCTGTTTTCGCACTCCTCTTGTACCTTTGCCAAATCCTCTTGCATTTTTTGTGCTTTGGCAAGCATATCATTCATATTGGATTTGCCTTGATTGGGAAGTCTTACCTTCATTGTTATTATACCTCACATAATTTATTTAAATTCAATTTCAATACCGCTTTCCTGCGCCTTTTGAATAAAGGCATCCAGCGGGTTGACCGCCTGCTCTCCCGCCTGCGCTTCGCCGAGAATGTCCTCGGCATCGGGCGGGGTAACAACGCGGGTAAATTCGCGCATTGTCACTGCTCTTGCCGCCTCGAGCACGCTTTCCTCGTTTACCTTCACAGCGAGCACATCTGCAATCGAGGGGTGGGAGCCGTAAACAATAATGGTGTGCCCTGCGCTCTTGGCGCTTGTGCCGTTTAAGATAGTCCACGCCAGGCGGTTTTTACCAAACAGCTCTTGCAAAATCTCCGGCCACTGGCGAATCGGCTCCACGGCTACCGCCACCTGTGCAGACTCTTGCGCTGCTGCCTGCGGCTCCTGTGCCGCCGACTGCGGCGCTTCCTGCTGCGGTGATGCCTGCTGCGGCGCGGGCTCGCTGTGCTCAGCGCTCCGGGCAACCTGCGCAGGCTGTGGCGGCTCCGGCTTTGCCTGTGCTGCCGCTTGTGCGGCTGCTTGCGGCACTTCCTGCGGCGCGGTTTGCTGCACCGCTGTTACCGCCGGCTTTGGCGCTGCCGGCTGTGCTGCCGGCACCTCGCGCGGCTGCAGCTGCACGGCACCGCTGCGCAGCTCTTGCTCCAGCTGTGCAAGGCGCTTGAGAATGCTCTCATCGCGCGCATCCATTTCGGGGCTCGCGAGCTTGATAAGCACCATCTCCATCGCGGTTCTGCCGCCGGCTCCGGCTTTGATTTGCGCATAGGTTTGCTGCAAAGCGTTAATAATCACAATTGCCGCCGGCAAAGTAAAGCGCTGCGCAAACGCGCAAATGGTTTGCAGCTCCTCATCCGAGCAAATCATCAGCTTCTCGGGATTCTTGACCGTTCTGCTGACCATAATATTCCTAAAGTAATTGATAAGCTCTGCACAATAGCGCTCCATATCGCATGCGTTTTCATACAATGTCGCGACCACGCGCAGCAGTGCTGCGGTATCGCGCGCTAAAAGCGCTTCGGCGGTTTCGGCAAGGTATTCCTTGCCGGCAATGCCGCACACCTCGCTGACAAGCGCGGTGTCAATATCACTGCCGCGGGCAATGCACTGGTCCATAATGGAGAGCGCATCTCTCATCGCCCCATCCGCCAGGCGGGAAATCAGGTTTGCCGCCTCGGGGGTCATCACAATGCCCTCCTGTTGCGCAATGTAGAGCAAGCGCTCGCCCATCACATCTGCCCCAATGCGCTTGAAATCAAAACGCTGGCAGCGCGAAAGGATGGTGGCGGGCATCTTGTGCGCCTCGGTTGTGGCGAGGATAAATTTCACATGCGCAGGCGGCTCCTCAAGCGTTTTGAGCAACGCATTGAAGGCGCCTTGGGAGAGCATATGCACCTCGTCGATAATATACACCCTAAACTTAGTCTGTGTCGGGTTAAAATTGGCTTCCTCGCGCAGGTCGCGGATGTTATCCACACCATTGTTGGATGCTGCATCAATCTCGGTAATGTCTAAAACCGTGCCGTTATCTATCCCCTTGCAGATTTCGCACTCGTTGCAGGGCTCGCCCTCGTGCACATGCGGGCAGTTGACTGCCTTCGCCAAAATGCGCGCGCAAGTGGTCTTGCCGGTGCCCCGCGAGCCGATGAACAAATAGGCATGGGACAACCTGCCGGTGACAATTTCATTTTTCAGGGTGTTTGTGATGTGGTCTTGCCCGATAACATCCGCAAAGGATTTCGGCCGCCACTTTCTGTATAAAGCAGTATACATAGAAAACCTCCGGTTTTCAGTGTTTAGTTTTTAGTTTTTAGTGTTCAGCCGCGCAAAGCGCGCCGGCTCGCGTTGCTCGCAAATTAGGAATGAGAAGTGAGGAATGAGAAATTGAGGTGGCGAAGCGGAGCTTCGCATTATAATAAACTTTGAATTGAGGAGCAGTGCAGGGTGATTCCCCACTGCGTGGGGAAATGTCGCCAAAGGCGACAAAAGGGGCGGGCGCCAGCAAGGCGATGTCACGAAGTGACAGAGGGTACAGGCTCCTGTCAGGAGGGCTCTGCCCTTACCCGTTTTATAGTTCTCAGTTCTTAGTTTTTCATCGCCCGCATAGGGGCAAAATTTTCACTCTGAAACAATGCCGGCATAGCGGGTGAAATTTAGTACCTATCGCTGTTTTTGAGTGAGATAAGTGTTTTTGGCTTTTTGTTACCCGCATAGGGGCGGAATTTTCACTCTGAAACAATGCCGGCATAGCGGGTGAAATTTAGTACCTATCGCTGTTTTTGAGCGAGATAGGTTTGTGCTTAGGGTTCGGTAAAACAGTTTCAGGCGTACTTTGTGTACTCCGAAACTGTTTTACCGAAGCATAAGCCAAAGATAGCCGCTCAAAAATAGCGATAGCGTGCTAAATTTAACCCGCATAAACTCGGTCATATAGCATACAGGCTGAACTGTATCACACAGAACGATCTGTTTAGTGCTGCTCCGTTCCCGGCCTGACACGGTTCGCAGTGTCTGTTGCACAGGACCAATATGCTATATGAGCGAATTTATGCGGGCCTTTCAAGCTGACAAATATTACTTTTGAGAAATTATACTATATTTTAAATATAATATCAATAGTTTTTTGTCAATTAATCGAGAATAATACCCATCGTACCCGGCACGGCGCAAGCCGCATTGGATTCATCGGTATCAATATGCATTGCCCAAGCATACTTAGGAGAAACTCTGACAATAACATCATCAAAAACAGTCTTTCTCTCGCCGGTTTCGATAGCAACCTTGACAATTTGCTTGTCTTTCAAATCGTACTTTTGCGCATCCTCGGGGGTTGCGTGGATATGACGCTGCGCTGCAATCACGCCCTCTTTGAGCTCAACCTCCGCCGCTCTCGCGAATCGGTGCAACACAACCGATAGAGCGCGCATCGGTTAAGGAAAGCTCCACCTGCGTCTCCGGTCTGACCGGACCTAAGATAGAGCAAACCAGCTCTCTTTTCGGACCGACAACGGTCACCTTCTCAAAGCAGGCAAACTGACCGGGCTGAGATAAATCCTTCTTATTGGTCAGCTCATAGCCCTCGCCAAAGAGCGCTTCTAAATCTGCTTGTGATACATGCACATGGCGTGCAGAAGTTTCAACAATAATTTCCTTTTTCATGTTATCCTCCAAAACGGTTAAATTATTTTTACACTAACTTATATATCATATACCAAAATGAAAGCAGTTGCAAGGATAAATTCTAATTTGCGGGGCTCGTAGAGCTCCCAAATTAGAATTTAGACGCTCGTTTCACTCGCTGAAAGAAGAAATAAGAAAGAAGAAAGAAGAATGGTGGGCGAGGCACTCGCACTCGTTCCGCTTCGCTCTAATAAATGAGAGTGCAAATATTTCACTCTGAGTTATTACTTTGAAAATGGTGTAGATACAAGCTTTTTCATTCATCCCTTGTACAAATGGATGTGGATGCAAAGCACTCGAATGGATTGTTATATAAATCGGGTGCGGGTGTCCCGCCATTCATTTTTCTTTTTTCTTTCTTCTTTCTTCTTTAAAGGGCGTTAGCCCGCTAAATTCTGATTTATCTGCCTAAGGGCAGATAAATCAGAATTGCGGGGCTCTGCGAGCCCCGCAAGGGTTTATCTGACAATCAATTCTTCTCTGCCGGCACCGGTGCCGATGAACTTTACCGGTACGCCGGTCAGCTCCTCGATACGGTTCAAGTACACCTTTGCCTTTTCGGGCAACTGCTCAAAGCTCTTGGCATCGCCAATTTCAAAATCACCCTCAAACTCTTCATAAATCGGCTTGCAGGTTTCCTGGAACTTTGCATTTGTGGAATAATTTGTGGTGCGCTCGCCATTGTAATCATAGGCAACGCACAGCTTAAAGCGCGGCAATTTGCCGATGGTGTCGAGGTGGTTGATGGCAAGCCCTGTAATGCCATTTACCTTTACAGCATAATTGAGCGCTACCAGGTCAAGCCAACCACAGCGGCGCGGGCGCTTGGTGGTAGCACCGTACTCATGCCCCAATTCCCTGATAGTATCGCCGATTTCGTTGTTTTGCTCGGTGATATAGGGACCCTCGCCGACGCGGGAGGAATAGGCTTTCAGCACACCGTAGACCTCGCCGATATCGTGGGCGGAAAGGCCTGTACCTGTACACACCCCGCCGACACTCGGGCTCGAGGAGGTTACAAAAGGATAGGAACCGAAGTCGATATCCAACAGTGTTGCCTGGGCGCCCTCGCACAGCATGCTCATATCCTTCTCCAGGCAATCGTGCAAAAGGTTAATGGTGTCGCAAACATACTTTTTCAAATAGGCGCCAAGCGGCTGATATTCCGCAATAATTGCCTCGGCATCGACCTCATCCCAGCCGTTTGCCTTAAAGATGATATTTTTATTTTTCACATTCTTGCGCACCTTTTCCTCGAAGGTATCGCCAATCAAATCCTCCATGCGAATGGCACAGCGCTCGTATTTGTCACAATAGCAAGGGCCGATGCCTCTGGCGGTGGTGCCGATTTTATCGCCGGGCGCACGCTGCGCCTCAAGCATTTTATCCATCTCAATATGGTAGGGCATAATCACGCTCGCCTTGTCGCTGATACGCAGGTTGTCAATAGAATAGCCATCGTTTTTTAACACCTCTAATTCCTCAATGAGCACGCGCGGGTCAATGACAACGCCATTGCCGATAACCGCTAAGGTGCCCGGAGTCAGGATACCCGAAGGCGCCAGGTGAAATGCATATTTTTTTCCGTTTACCTGAATGGTATGCCCCGCATTATTACCGCCCGAGCAGCGAACAGTGACATCCGCCTTTGTTGCAAGGTAATCAATCACCTTTCCCTTGCCCTCATCGCCGAAAAATGTGCCGAGCACTATATCAATTTTAGACATGTAACAAGTCCCCTTTAATAGAAATTTTCAACCTAAATATTATACTATATCTCTTTGCGGCTTGTCAAATCCTTGTGCGCATAAAGCGCGCTCTTTGGCAAATACTACTCTTGCAAGACTATTTGAAGGAGGCAGCATGATGGCTAAAAAAAGCAAGCGAAGCAACAATAAAAACATTGTTGAGGAGCTCTCGCGCACGCTCAGCGAAAGCGCCAGAGAACCTATCCCGACTGATATTGACGGCGCCTATACCGGCTCCCCGGTTTCTACCGAAGACGATGTGCCGGTACAAGATGCGGATGACCTTTAATGCAAAAGCTGCACTTTGAGAGATAAAAAAGGGAACGGTTAGCGTGAAAGAAGCTTTACGCTAACCGTTCTCTTTATTGCTTTTTATTGGTGTTTGCTGCAAATTGCTATTTTGTCGCTTCGGCGCAAATCCAATCGGTGCCTTCCTTCAAGTGAATGGATGCCGTGCTGAAGCCCGCTTCCGACAGCAGCGCTTCAAACTGCTGCGGGGTGGGATTGAACAGATGAAAACGCTCAATATTTTGTTTTGTTTCAGCATCTAAACCCGGCTTTTGGTAAATATCGGCAATGATTAAAAAGGTGCCGCCCGGTTTGAGCACGCGCAAAACCTCTTTCAAATCCTCTGCCGGATTCTCCCAAAAATAGAAGGATTCCACCGTGGTGATACCCTCAAAGCTGTTATCTGCAAACGGCAGCGCCGCCACGGAGGCTTCCGAAACCTGCATTTTCCCGCTCTCGATTGCCTTTTGATTGTGCGCGATGGATTGCTCGACCGAAACCGGTGAATAATCAATCCCGCAAACGCGCCCCCGGGTCAGTGCCGCGAGCTTTTGCAGGGTTGCTCCGCCGCCGCAGCCGATATCCAAAAGACTGCCGGCTTTCACGGGCGGCAAAAACTGCAGCGCCCAGCGGGTCAATGCATCGTGGCTTTG
>ONWY01000009.1 GCA_900321665.1 uncultured Eubacteriales bacterium | reverse complement strand
TATTCCGCGACAGTGGAAATCGGCAACGCACCCTTAGTCATCGGCGAGCGCATCAATCCGACAGGAAAGAAGCTGTTAAAGCAAGCGCTTAAAGAAGGCGATATGAACTATATTGTCAAGGAAGCCACAGCGCAATGCGCCGCGGGTGCACAAATTTTAGATGTCAATACAGGTTTGCCCGAAATCGATGAAGCGCAAATGCTCAGCGAAGCCGTGAAAGAGGTGCAAAGCGTTGTCAGCGTACCGCTGCAAATTGACACTGCTAATACAAAGGCGCTCGAAAAAGCCATGCGCATTTACAACGGCAAGCCGCTGCTCAACTCTGTCAACGGCAAAAAAAGCAGCATGGATGCCGTGTTCCCGATTGCAAAAAAATACGGTGCGGTTACGGTCTGCCTGCTGCTCGATGAAAGCGGTATTCCCGCCACGGTCGAAGGCAGAATGGAGATTGCTCACCGCATCATTGCCACCGCAAAGCGCTACGGCATTGCGACCCGGGATTTAATCTTTGACCCGCTCGCCATGACCATCAGCACCGATAAAGATAACGCCACGCTAACCTTGCAAACCCTGCAGCGACTCAGTGCGGAGGGCTTGCACACGGTATTGGGTGTTTCCAATATTTCCTTCGGTTTACCGAACCGCGAAGCGGTCAACACTGCCTTTTTCACCTTGACAATGCAGGCAGGCTTGAGCGCCGGTATCATCAACCCGCTCTCGAAGCCGATGATGAATGCTTACTATGCCTACTGCGCGCTTGCCGGCTTAGATGAGGGTTGCGCGGCATACATCCGCTCCGCGCAAGACACCTCGCCTGCTGTTTCAAAGGCAGAGGGCAATCTGCAAAGCTTTATTGTAAGCGGACTGAAAGAGGATGCCGCACAGGCGACAGCTGCCCTGCTCGAGAGCACGGAGCCGATGGCAATTATCAACACCCGTATTGTACCCGCTTTAGATGAAGCGGGCAAGCGATTTGAAGATAAAACACTCTTTTTACCGCAGCTGTTAATGAGTGCCGATGCGGCAAAAGCAGCATTTGACACCATTAAAGCGCATATGCTTAAAAATGATGCCGCTAATGACAAAACCGGTGAAACGATTATTTTGGCGACGGTGGAGGGCGATATTCACGATATCGGCAAAAACATTGTGAAGGTGCTTTTGGAAAACTACGGCTTTCATGTGGTAGACTTGGGAAAAGATGTCAAGTGCGAAGAGGTGCTTGCTCAAACCAAGGCACACGGCGCGCACTTGGTCGGCTTAAGTGCACTGATGACCACCACCGTGCCGAGCATGGAGAAAACGATTCGCCTGCTCCACGAGCAAAGCGAAGCCAAGGTCGTGGTCGGCGGCGCGGTGCTGACACCCGAATATGCCCGCCAAATCGGCGCCGACTACTATGCCAAGGATGCCATGGCAGGGGTGAATATCGCAAAAGAATTTTTTAATTCCTGATATAGCCGCCCCACGGTGGTATACATCAGAGGTTTCGGAGGTACTATGATTAACATCTGTTTTGTCTGCTTGGGCAATATTTGCCGCTCGCCTATGGCAGAATTTGTGATGAAAGATATTGTCAAAACCGCAGGAAGGCAAGGCGAGTTTTCCATTTGCTCCAAAGCCACCCACAGCGATAATATTTGGAACGGCAGCGGCGCGCCGATTTACGGCAATGCACAGCGCTGCCTGGCACAGCACGGCATTCCCTTTGATACCCGGAAGGAAGCCACCCTACTCAAAAAAAGCGATTATGAACACTTTGATTACTTTATCGGTATGGATAATGATAATCTCTATTATATGAAAAAGATACTCGGCGGCGACCCGCAGCACAAAATCCACGCGCTGATGGAGTTTACCGCGCAAGGCGGCGAGGTCGCGGACCCTTGGTATACGCGCAACTTTGAGCGCGCATACGAGGACATTCTCGCAGGCTGCACCGCTTTTTACCACACGCTGTAATAAAACCAAATAAAAAATGAACTTTCATTTTTTAAATACATTCCCAAGAAAGGAGAATCAGGATGCAATACAAAACAACTCAAGTGGTTCTCAAGGAGAAATTCCTCGGCCACGATGCAAAGAACCTCGGCGAGCTTGACAGAGTGTTAAACACATGGGCACAAGAAGGCTGGACTCTCAACACCATGACCACGACTGTTGCCGGCAACACCGGCTTCGGCGGCGGCGACCGTACCGTATTCACATTGGTATTCCAGCGCCCGTAATCAAAAAAATATAGCAAAGAAAAACACTGCCTTGGGGCACTCTCCGTACGGAGAGTGCCCCAAGGCAGTGTTTTTACTATTTTAAATATGTTGTGCAAGTAAAAAGTCGGGTATGAGGCTGGTGCCTACCCGACTTTTTGTAATGCGTAGTCGTGCCAAGGTTGAATTTTTGAGACTAAATTCACAATTGTTATGACACTTATAGAAAGCCTTATGAAAAGTTTAATATGACTTTTTCAAGAATTTATTTGCCTTTTTCTTGAATACTCTAAAGAGCAATTCATCGCTGTATTCCTTTGCGCCGGTTTTTTCAAGTGTTTGCGTCTTGATATATTCGTAAACACTCTTTTCAAGCAGGCGCAGCACATTGAAGGCATCCTCCATCGTTTCGCCGACACAGAACACGCCGTGGTTTGCCATAAAGCAGGCGTTTCTGCCCTTCATCGCCTCCACGGTGCCCTCCTTGAGCTTCCCGGTGCCGGGCAAGCCGTAGGCGCCGACAATGACATCGCCGTTCATAACCTCTTTAAGCTGCTCGTTAAAAGCAGGCAAAGGCATGCGGCACGAAGCCATGATAGTCGCAAAGACCGGGTGCGAGTGAATGCAGGCGTTGATTTCCGGTCTGGAAGCGAGCACCGCCGCGTGAATTTTCCTCTCCGAGGTCGGTTTCTTGCCATCGGACCAAATCGAGGGGTCGCTGATTTGCACAATCGGCATATCCTCCGGCTCGAGGTGGTTATAATCCAAGCCTGTGGGAGAAACGAGCATGTGGTCCTCATCCAGGCGAACGGAGATATTGCCCCAAGTGCCCTGCACCAGGTTTTCCTCGAGCAGCTTTACGCCGGTGTCCTTGACAAGCTGTCTTAATTCAAGTTCCGTATTCTTATCCCACATTATGCATTCCCCTCCTCGCTTTGCAAATTCTCTTGGTTTTTCTTGCTGTATTTCATTTTGTAAATCACATTCATCAGTGTGGCTTCCAAGGGATTAATGAGCACATTCTTTTTCACCACTGCACTTGCCACAAAGCAGTGCGCCGCTTTATCGAGCACGAGCACGCAGGTGTAAGCCTCGTTGAGCGTTCTGCCGGTGGTCACGCAGCCGTCACCCTCCACAAGGGTGGAATTGCGGCTGAGCAGGTTGCCGACTATCATTTGCGCATCCTTCTTGCTGGTTTTGCAGTTCATACCGATAATCTGTGTCATATCATCGGTCACCGCCGGGATATCCACCGCGCACTCTGCGATAGGCTCCACCCACTTCGGGTGACAGTGGCAAACAGCGGAAACATCCTCTTTTGCCGCATAAATCGATGCATGTAATGCGTACTCGCCCTGCGCCTCGCTGAGCTTGATTTTGTGCACATCCGCCTCTGTCAGCTCTGCTAAGGAAACTTCCTTGTCAGATGCGTACAGATACTCGCCGGATTTCACACTGATGCAGTCGCCCTTGCCGATAACATGCTGCTTTGCGAGCTCTGCAGCATATTCGAGAATCAATTTAATGCTTTTATCCATTATATTCTTCGCCTCCGAATCGTTTAGAATTTGTTACTTTATAGGTCTTCTTTAAATCCCTATACAAACGCTTGTAGGTTACAAACATTTCATCATAAATTGCTTTGTTAAATTCATTCGGTCTGTAGGTTTTCTTTTCGACCACAAATTTTTTCGCTTCGCTAAAGGAGCTCAGCTCGCCTAAGCCGATAAATGCCACGATGGCAGCGCCTACTGCGCCTGCATTGCGCGGGTTTTCGACCACGGCAAATTCTCTTTGGGTGATATCAGAGATAATCTGCATCCACGCATCATCCAGCGCGCCGCCGCCGATAATGCGGAATTGGCGGCAATGGAAGCCGTAATCCTTCTCGTAGTTTTCCAAAATCCAACGCAGGTTGTAGCCGATGCCCTCGTACAGCGCCTTCATCATATGCTCGCGCGTGTGGGTCGGGCTGAGGTTGTAAAGGGTTGCGCGGGTCGTGGTCGAGGAAAAGGGGCAGCGCTCGCCCAGCATCCACGGGGTGCAAATCAGGTGGTCGGAGCCGGCGGGAATCTCGCGAATGACATTGTCCATATATTGGTAAATGCCCTCTCCGAGTTCCTTGCTCTCGGCGCGGAAAAATTGGTCAACCAGCCACTGAATATTGCTGCCTGCAGCCTCTGTAACACCGCAAATCAGGTTCATCTCCGGGTCGGCAGATTGGATGGCAGCCGCGCCGTGCTTAAACTCGGTTTGGGTCTTTGAGGAAGCGCACACCCAACCGGAGGTGCCCAAATAGATGTGGATATCGCCATCACCGTTCATTCCCGAGCCGATGGTAGCAGCTTGGGTATCATCACAACCGCCAAAGACAGGTGTGCCCTTGAGCAAGCCCATCGCTTCCGCTGCCTCGGCAGTCAATCCGTTGCCGATTTTATCGGTGCTTTTCGCCAGCGGCGGAAGTTTTTTCATATCTAATCCTGCTAAGGAGAGTACCGACAGCCAGGTTTTCTTTTTTAAATCCAAGCCATAAGAGGAGGCGCCGGAAAGCTCGGCAACCATCTCGCCGGTGCACTTGTATTTTAAGAAGCCGTTGACATCCAAAAAATATTTTGTCTCGTTGTAAACATCGGGGCGTTCCTCTTGCAACCAGCGGATTTTAGCGATAACATCTTTACCCATAATCGGTGTGCCGGCAAGAACGGAAAAAACCTTTTTGCCGCCGAATTTGTGCATAATCGCCTGTGCCTGCTTCTCGGCTCTGCCATCAACCCAAGTGATGTTGTTGTAAAGCACCTTGCCATGCGCATTGACCGGGATAATGCCCATCGCCTGCGTGGAGAAGATAACGCCCTTCACTTCGCTCGGGTCAATCCCGACCTCGGTCACCAAATCCTTGGAAGCCTTGCAAACCGCCTTCCAATACTCCTCCGGCTTCTGCTCAACAAAGGCGGGCGCCGGGTAATAGGTGGGGTAAGGCTCCGCTTTGGAAGCGATGACCTTTCCATCAAAATCAACGAGAACCGCTTTATCGGAAGAAGTCCCCATATCGTGTGATATTACATATTTTCCCATGGTATTCCCTTCTATAGGCAAAAAGGATTGCGCCGAGCGGACACAATCCTTCCTGCCGTTTATTATTTAGGATTAACGATCCGAAATTATTTTGCCCACTGTGCTTTCTTTGCCTTCTCGGCTGCCAAAGCCTTCTTCGCCGCATGCATTGCTGCCTTTTTCCTTGCTGCGTTAGCCAGCTTTTCGCTCGCTTGCTTTGCTTTGGTCTCGGCAATCGCTGCTGCCTTTTCCGCCTTGTGTGCTGCGGAATACTCGGCAACCTCTTGCTCTAAAATGCCGGTCTTCTTCACAATCTTGAACACATCTTCGAAGTGGTTCAAAGCTTCATCAATAATTTCGTCTGTATCAGCCATGGAGGTGTAGAGCCTGGAGCCTGCGAGGGTCACAATACCGTGTGCCATGTAGGCAGCGCCCATTCTCTTCATCGCTTCGGTTCTGGTCATCATCATATCCTTCTTGGAAAGCGCCTTAATCGGGCCAAGCGGATTCATGGTGGAGAAGTCGAAGCTCATCGGTGCGGTGCACTCGAGGTGGCAGATAGAGCCTTGGTTGTAGGCAACATAGGGAAGCCTGTATTGCTTAATAAGTTGGGTAAGGCCATCGGTAATTCTGTTACCTGCAAGGCCTGCCTTTACGCAAGCATCATTCTTGGCAATCTCTTTAATTGCCACATAGCCTGCCATTGCGGAAAGCGGGTTTGCTGCCAAGGTACCGCCGCAGTATGCCTTCTTTGCGCCGCCGGCAACACCTGCTGCCAACAAGCTGACATACTCGCGCTTACCGCCTACGCCGCCTGCTGCGGGATAACCGCCGGCAACGATTTTACCGAAGATGGTCAAATCGGGCTTCACATTAAACAAGCCTTGAGCACCGCCAAGACCAAGGCGGAAGCCGGTAACAACCTCATCGAAAATCAACAGTGCGCCGTATGCATCGCAAAGCTGGCGAACCGCTGCATTGTATTCCCAATCAATCGGGCGGGTACCGGATTCCGGACCTGCCGGCTCGAGGATAACGGCTGCTGTGCCGCCGCGCAGAAGGTTGAGGTCGAGGTATGCTTTGAGCATTGCCAAATCATTCGGGCGAACCTCATCCACCCCTCTGTAAATGTAACCGGGAATACCGAAGGATTCCAGGTAATTTCTGGTGCCGGGGATTTTCAAGCCGTAAACCATTTGGTCGGACCAACCGTGGTATGCACCGCCGATTTTGATGATGTGCTTTTTCTTGGTAGCACATCTTGCAATACGCAACGCTGCCATCACGGACTCTGTACCTGAACCGAGCATGCGGAACATCTCCACACCGGGCATATGCTTATTGATTTCTTTCGCAATCAAAAGCTCTGCTTCGTGGAACAGACCGGTGGTCGGGCCGCAATCCTTAATCAGCTTGATTGCCTCCTGCTGCACTGCCTTGTAGTTGCTGCCCAAGATGGTCGGGCCGCCGGCTTGCAGGAAGTCAAAATACTTATTACCATCAAGGTCATAGAGGTATGCGCCCTCGGCTTTAACCATGCACATCGGGAAAGGCATATTGAATGCCAGGTTGTGCTGAACACCGCCCGGGATATACTGCTTGGCTTCGGTGGTAATCTGCTTGGATTTCGCACACTTTTTATCAAAATAATTGTCGACAATATCTTGATAAGTTTTTTTATCAACACCATAGATATCCTTTTTGGTCAATTCCTTAAGGCTGGCATTGATAGAGTGTGCATCAGCCCAACGGTTTACACCGTAGCCTTGCTCAACCTTGCCTTTTATTTGTCTGTAGGTAACATTCATAAATCCTTCCTCCTGGTGATAGAATTTTCTAATATAATATATAAAAATAATATCAATTTCTCGGTACTTTGTCAATAGAACTTTTTAGACAATGTCTTAATTATGAAAAAAACATATTGACGAATTATTAAAAAAATTTTATAATTTATACTATACCATTTTATATTTAAGAAAGGACATAAAACACAAATGGCGGACTTATCAAAAATCATTGCACAAAAGGACGACGCGGCAAAATATATGGTCAAAGAAATCACCCATATTTGCAAAAACCTTCCCAAAAGGTCTCCCGGCTCCGAGGGCGAGAAGCAATCCATTGAGTACATGGCAAAGCAGCTCAAGGAGGAGTGCGGCTGTGATGATGTACATATTGACAGCTTCGATGTGCACCCCCGCTCCTTTTTCGGTTGGGTGTATTTTACCATCACCTTTGTTTTAATCGCAATCGTGGCATTCTTCTTTGCACCGATTATTTCGATGGTACTTATCTTTTTAGGCTTAGGCATCGTTACCGTTTCTTTCGGTTTTTATACCAAGATAATTGATTGGGCATTCCCCAAAAAAACCGGTCACAATGTTTACGGCACCAAGAAGCCGACCGGCGAGGTAAAAAGAAGAATTTTCTTTAACGGTCACCCCGATGCTGTTTGGGAATGGCCGGTAAACTACCATTTCGGCGGTGTTGCTTTTGAAGCACATTCGGTTCTCAGCGCTCTGGGTGCGGTGTATTATTTTGTTATCTCGCTGTTGTATGTGATGAAGCACGGTGTGCATTTCGGCTTGCCCGAAAGCCTCTCCGACCCGATTGTGATTGCGGCATTTGTCGGCTTGATTTTTGTTCCGTTTTTGTTTGGTTTATATTTTATAGCGGACTATAAAACCGTGGTAGACGGCGCCAACGACAACCTTTCCGGTTGCTATATTGGCATTGCGCTTTTAAAGTATTTGGAAGATAACAACATTGAATTTGAGCACACCGAAATCGGCGTTCTCAACACCGGTTGCGAAGAAGCCGGCACCCGCGGTGCCATGGCATTTGCCGACCAGCACATGGGAGATTTTGATGATGTGCCGACCTTCGTGTATTCCTTCGATACCATTTTTGACCCGAGCCAGCTGATGGTCAATTACAGAGACTTAAACGGTTTAAAGAAAAGCGATAAGGAAGCTTCCGACCTCTTCCTCAATTCCGCAAGAGAATTAGACCTGCCCTGTAAAAAAGGTTGGGTTCCGCCCCTTGGCGGCTGTACCGATACCGTGCCGCTCAATCGCTGCATGAGAGCAGCCGGCATCACCGGCTTAAACCACAAGCTCGAGAATTACTACCACACCAGAAGAGATACCTATGATAATATGAACCTCGAAGGCTTGGCAAACTGCTTTGCCATTACCGCAAAAACACTTGAGCATTTCGATGAAGGTGCGTTAGATTAATCAAAACCAAAACGATAGCCCCGGAGCAAAGCTCCGGGGCTTTTTATGCATATTTTCGGATGCAATCTGTTTGCCTGTGTGTTGCTGCCGGCTGTCGGCAGCTCGCGTTGCGAGCTGAGTGATGTTTGCCTGCGGCAAGTGATGCTGCAAAAAATTGGCAGTGATGCTTGTGCTGCGCACAAATGATGTTTTAGCTCCGCCAAAGTTGCGGAAGGGCTCTGCCCTTACCTATTTAAAATGCAAGGCGCAGCCTTGCCACCTCTTAATGCCTCTCCTTGTCAGGGGTGACTCCCTGCAGTGCAGGGTGATTCCCCACTGCGTGGGGAAATGTCGCCAAAGGCGACAAAAGGGGCGGGCGCCGGCAAGGCGATGTCACGAAGTGACAGAGGGTACGGGCTCCGGTTAGGAGGTGGCACGCGTTAGCGTGACGGAGGGGTAGTTATATAATGCAAGGCGCAGCCTTGCCACCACCACTCTTCTCTTTTCTCTCTTCTCTGCGAGCGTAGCGAACTTCGAGCGAAGCGAGCGTTAATTACCTATCCAAAATCTTCGCTTGAATATACGCTTTTACATCGGCTCTTTCGAGCGGAGAATCGACAATTCTCTGCGCTACATAATCCACACTTCTGCTTGCATAAATCTCATCGTAAACCGTGAAGGTTTCGCCCGCAAAGGTATACACAATGTAGGGCCTTGCCAGGTAATCGTAGCTCCAATTATCGCGGTCAATCGAAAGCACAATATTGAAGGTTCTCACCTCGCCCTCGGCAACCGTGTGGCAGGTGTATTTGCCGCTTTTGACGGAGGTGGAGTACACATTTGCGCCGCCGAGCACAAATTTGCTCAGCTGCTTAAAATAATCACTTCTGGTGTAAATATAACCGAAGTCCTCAATCTGTGCGCCTTCAGGAATCAGAACGGAAGCGGCAAAGCGCATCGCCTGCACGTCCTCCCTCTCCGCTTTATCCACGCGCAGGGAAGCGCCGCGGTTATGGTAATCATACTCGTTTTCAACACTGTTGTAGGTATTAAAGTGCGGTGCGGGGATATCGGCTGTGCTTGCCTCCAACGCTTCGGGGGTGCAAATCTCGCCGATTTGTCTCTCGCCGCCGGCGCTGATAACGCAAGTGGCGCACTTGCCGCAGCCGCGTGCACATTCGTAGTAAATCATGCCGGGCTTACCGTCTGCAGGCGGTGTCGTTTTCTCCACCATCTCGTGCCCTAATGCAGTAATACTATCATACTCCTGCGTACCGCAAATTTGGCAATAGCGCGAAAGTTTACCGTCGCTCTCGCATTGCGGTGCTTCGCTTTGCTCCCACTCGCTCCAGGAGTGGCCAAAAGCGGGGATTGTCTGATTGACTACTTCCTTGCAGCGCGAGCAGGTGCTGAATTTAGAGCCATCCTCCGTGCAGGAGGCATAGCTGCGAATGGTCCATACCTTAAAGCTGTGCCCCAAGGGTTCTATTTCTTCGCTGCGCGTTTCGTGGCAGCGCGCGCAGGTGTAAACCTTCTCACCGCTCTCGGTGCAACCGGCTGCCTTCTTAATATTGCCGCTATCCCAATTGTGCTCGAGCGCTGCCGTGAAGCTGTCGCGGTAGGTATCATTACAAGCGCTGCAGGTGTAGAGCGTGTAGCCCTGCTCGGTGCAGGTGGGCGCTACGGTTTGCGCGGTATAAGAATGCCCTTTTGCCGCAATCTCCTGTGTATAGCTGTGGTCACCTCTGATACAGGTGTAGGTAATCGTTCCCTTCTCGGTGCAATCGGGCTCCTTTGTTACCTCATAGGTATAGCTATGCCCCAAAGCCGATCCCTCATCTACCACGGTTTTCTCCACCCCGCAGGTGCACTGGGCGGTTTTGGTACCGTCTTTCGTGCAGGTGGCATTTTTATCGGAGGTATAAGTCAGGAATTGGTGCGCCTCCTGCTTAAAAATCGGAGTAAAGACCGTGTCCTTGCTCAAGCGCTCCACGCTCGGATTCCACCCGGTAAAGATGTAATGATTCGAGCGGTCGCTCTCCTTTTTTAAATCCTCCGGCTTCGGAATGACCTGCCCGGAGCGCAGGAAACCGGTGGAGAGAACATTGCCTTCCTCATCGCGGAAGGTATAGCTATAGGCGGCATTGGTCAGTGTCAACGAAACAGCGGCGCTCAAGGTAGAGTATGCAGCGTTGATTTTAACATTTGTATTGGAGCCGTCGGCAGAATTGGCATCGGCACCGATGGTCAGCTTGCCATCGGTTATTGCCACACCGTTGTGATAATTTTCAAAAGAAAGAGTGGGCTTTTCGTGCCACAAAACGCCGTATTGGTCGGTCAGCTCCGCATCTATATCGCAGGTATACACCGGCTCGCCCTGGCGCGGCACCGTGACATTCGCAGGCGGCTTTTTGGTAAAAGCGCACTTTGTCGCTACCGGGTAGTTCTGTGCATTGACCTCCACACTCATGCTCTTTAACTCGTGCGAAAACATATTTGCGCCGGAAAGGGTGCGGTTGCTTGTGTCGTTAATCACAAAGGTGTCGTTGACACTCAGCTTAAACTTGCCTTCCCACTTTCTCCAACCGCCGCCGTCAAAATCAATGCTCAAAAAGACCTTGGTCGGGAATTTATCAAGTGACCCGGAGCAGGTGAAGGTCTTTTTTGATTGAATATAATCATAATCAAGCTCGGTTTCATAAATCACCTCTTCCGCGCCGGTACCGTTTAAGGTTTTGCCGTAAATCATCAGCACCGGGTGGTCGTGGTCATTACAATCGGCATTGTTTTCGGTAATGAGCTGAAACTGATAGCTGTATTTATCCGTTGCTGCTGCCGTGGCTGCCGGCGCTGCAACAAGCACAAGCGAAAGCAGTAAGCACACGCTTAAGAGCAGCGAAAGGCTCTTTTTCAAACTTTCTCGTATCATCACAGACCCTCCTCCTGCAAAAATTTTATACACATTTTCATTTTATAACATTGTCCAAAAAAATTCTACTGTAATATTGATAAAATAATCTGCTGTTTTCTGTGCAAAATGTCGAAGTTATAAGGAAAGAAATCGGCATACGGAGGCGACTCGCTATGCAAGCAAAAAAGGAAGCTCCCCGAGCTTCCTTTTGATAAGCAGAAATATATAAAGGCTTACTGCGCTTGCTTTTGGTAGTACTCTATTTGCCGCTGTATGCTCTCCTTCCCCGTGCCGCCGAGCGAAATACGCTTGTTGACACAGGTGCTTAGCGCAATGGCTTCGTACAAATCCTCGCAAAACAGCTCGCTAAAGGAGCGGTAGGTTTCTAAATCCACACTCTCTAAATCCAAGCCCTTTTCAATGCAGTAGGCGACAATTTGCCCGGTCAGCTTGTATGCCGCACGAAACGGCATGCCCTTTTTGGTTAAATAATCGGCGAGGTCGGTCGCATTGATAAACCCGCCCTTGGCGGCAGCGAGCATATTTTCTTTTTTCACCTTCATGCTCTCCACCATCGGTGCAAAGACCTGCAAGCACATCTTGAGCGTATCCACGCTGTCAAAAATGCCTTCCTTGTCCTCCTGCATATCCTTATTATATGCCAGCGGCAAGCCTTTTAATGTGGTAAAAAGGGAAAACAGATTGCCGTAAACCCTGCCGGTTTTGCCGCGAATGAGCTCTGCCATATCGGAGTTTTTCTTTTGAGGCATAATTGAGGAGCCGGTGGTAAAGGAATCATCAAGCTCCACAAAAGAAAACTCCCAGCTCGACCAAAGGATGATTTCCTCGCAAAAGCGAGAGAGGTGCATCATCACAATCGAAAACGCACTCATCAGCTCGAGGCAAAAGTCCCTGTCCGAAACACCGTCAATACTATTTAAGCACGGGGCGCGGAAGCCGAGCTGCTCCGCTTCAAACACCCTATCGGTCGGGTAAGTGGTGCCCGCAAGAGCACAAGAGCCGATGGGGCTGATATTCATGCGCTCCTTGGCATCCTCAATGCGCGCGATATCGCGCTCAAACATGGCACAATACGCCAGCAGGTGGTGTGCAAAGGAAATCGGCTGTGCGCGCTGCAGGTGGGTATAACCGGGCACTATCGTATCCGTATTTGCCGCAGCTACCTTTACCACCGCCTGTATCACTGCTTGCAGCAAAGCGATCATCTCCTCGCTCTCGGCGCGCAGGTACAAGCGCAAATCAAGCGCCACCTGGTCATTGCGGCTGCGTGCGGTGTGGAGCTTCTTGCCGACATCGCCGATGCGGCGGGTCAACTCCCCTTCCACAAACATGTGAATATCCTCACACTTTTCATCAATCGCCAGCGCACCGCTCTCAATCTCCGCCAAAATATCGCCGAGCGCCGCCACAATCTGCTCTGCCTCCGCCGAGGCAATGATGCCCTGCTTGGCAAGCATCCGGGCGTGAACAATCGAGCCGGTGATATCCTCGCGGAACATACGGCTGTCAAAGGTGATGGATGCATTAAAAGCATCCGCTATTTCATTAAGTGGCTTTTGAAAGCGCCCTGTCCATAACTTTTCCATACTTCTCCTTTACCGCTGAGCGGCAGGTTTTTAAAAACAAGCGCCGCAAGGCTCTTGCGGCGCGATTAGTTGAACTCTAATAGCCCTCAGCGCAAAAGCGCTGTGTTACTTGTTATTTTTCGCCTTCATCTTGGCATACACCTTGGTGCTCAAGGAGTAGAGGTTAATAAAGCCCCTCGAATCGGTTTGGTCATACACATCGTCTTCATCAAAGGTGGCAACCTCTTCATCATACAGCGAAATACTCATCACGATGTTGTGACAAATATGACTGCCGTACTGGACACCCTGGTCTCATTTCAGACATCAATGCAGCAAAAGGCGTTTCTAATCAAGTCAATAATATAGTCCAGCAACTATATAGTAATTTTCAGTTGGCTGCTCGCCCGCAAATTATGAAATACTATGCACAGCGTCAATATGATGAAATGTTCAAA
>ONWY01000144.1 GCA_900321665.1 uncultured Eubacteriales bacterium | reverse complement strand
TTCAAGCCCGAAATAATCGTCAATATCTCTATCGTTGATAGTGATTTTGCCTGTGCCCGGGTATACACGAACGCGCGCAACAGAGCTCTTTCTGCGGCCTGTGCCGTAAAAATAATTACTTTCGTACATAACTTTTAACTCCCTTCATTAAAATTCAAGAACTTCGGGTTTTTGCGCTGCATTGTTGTGCTCTGCGCCCTTGTAAACTCTCAGTCTTGTCATGGATTTTCTGCCGATGGTATTGGAAGGAAGCATGCCCTTAATCGCTAAAGTGATAGCCTTTTCGGGGTTCTTCTTCATCAAATCACCTGCGGAAATCTTTTTCATATTACCGATATAACCTGTGTGATGGTAATAAATCTTCTTTTGTGCCTTTGCTCCGGTGAGCACTGCCTTTTCAGCGTTGATAACAATGACGAAATCGCCGCAGTCAACATGGGGTGCAAAATCAGCCTTGTGCTTACCGTTGAGAATCTCGGCAGCCTTTGCTGCAACGCGACCAAGCGATTTGCCTTCAGCATCAATTACATACCATTTACGCTCAATTTCATTTGCCTTGGGCATATAAGTTGACATAATTCTACCTCCGTTATTTTTTAATGCTCGATTATCTTACCACAAGTTATTTTTTAAGTCAACACAAAAATTAAAATAAATTTAAAAAGCTCTTGTTTTCTCTTGTTTTCTCGCTATTTCTACCGATTTGCTAATTTATTATTTTTGTAATTTGACAAGCACTTATATATTGTATATAATTTTTTTATGAAAAGATTGCATTCAAAAACCGACTCAATCCGCCTGCTTCTCTTGTGCCTGGTGCCGGTAGCGCTTGCAGCAGGCATTCTTTTGCTGCCTGCGATTGCGCGCATTCGCTGCCCGTTTTACCGCTACCTTGGCATTTTATGCCCCGGCTGCGGGCTGACAAGGGCGAGCATGCAGCTGGTAAGAGGGCATATTCTCGAGAGTGTGATGTTAAACCCCGTTGCCCTCCTTTGCCTGATTTTGGGCGGCATGCTCTATGTCGAGCAGTGGGCGGCATTTTTCGGCAAAAGGCTGCGTTTGCTACCGCGCACAAAGTGGTTTTATATTGCGCTGGTGGCGCTGTTAGCGCTCTATTGGGTGTTGAGAAATGTGCCTGCTTTTGCATTTTTAAGCATCGCTTAGAGCGCGCTTTACGATAAGGAATACCGAGAAGATGATATTAAAAAAGAAAACAATTATATGGATATACATACTGCTGTGCATTGCAATGGCGGCTGCCGTCTTTTTTGCCAGCCGCACTTATACCGTATATCTTGAAAATCCGACCGGGTCTGAGGATATTCGCCTGGAGCACGAAGCCGGGGAAGAGAGCATAGTGCGCATTGATAAAATCAGCACAAGCGGAGGAATTACCACTGTCCGCTTAAAGAGCGAGAAGCCCGGCACGGAAAGTGTCAATGTAAGCGTTTATTTCGGTAAGGAGAGCGAAGTAAGGTCCTACGCCGTGTATTGCCCCATTACTGCCACGCGTACAGGGCTTTTATTTGTCAACGGCTACGATTTTGGCGGCTTCACCTACCTCTATTTTGGAATTGCCGCGCTGGAAATTTTCAGCTGCGTGTGGTTGCTTTTGCGCTTTTTTTACCGACAAAAGCATGACTTTTTCACCTATAAATCGGTGCTGGAGCTGGCGCTTGCGGCGTTTTTCGGTGTCAGAGGGGGAATTTATGTTGCCATGTTTTTGTATACCTTTTTAAAGCCAAGTGTGGTGAACGGGTTGCATATCTTCGAGGGTGCCGGTTTGCTCACCAGCCTTGCGGTGCTGCTCAATCTGCCGATTGTGTTTGTGTTTTCGCTGTTTTTAAGCATCAGCAATATTGCGCTCATTCGTCGCGAAGGTTTTGCGCTTAATAACCTGTTTGGCTTGATTATCAGCGCCCTTTTGGCAATCGGCTCCGTCGGGTGCATTGTGCTGGCGGTGCTCTTTCCCGACAGCCTGCGTCCCGAGAGCAAAGATGCACTGCTTTCCGCGCTGAGAAATGCGATTTCGGGTGTGTTTATTTACTTGGAATACCTGCTGTTTTCGGCGCAGTTTTGCTGCCTTTTCAGCGCAAAGCGCAAGCCGAAATTTGACAAGGATTTTATCATCATTCTGGGCTGCAAAATCAGAAGCGACGGCACGCCTCTGCCACTGCTGCAGGGTAGGATTGACTGCGCGATTCGTTTTTATAAAGAGCAGCTGGAGAAAACCGGCAAAAAAGCGTGCTTTATTCCCTCCGGCGGGCAGGGTGCCGATGAGGTGATGCCCGAGGCGCGCTCGATGGAGCGCTACCTGATAGAGCATGGAATCGACCCGGTGCAAATTTTTCCGGAAACAAAATCAGCGACAACGCTCGAAAATATGCGCTTTTCGGGGCAGATAGCCGCCGCGCAAAAGCCGGGCGCAAAGCTTGTTTTTTCCACCACCAATTACCACATTTTTCGCAGCGGATTGCTTGCGCGCAAGGCAGGGCTGCGCGCGGCAGGCATCGGTTGCAAAACGAAGTGGTATTTTTGGCCGAATGCACAAATCAGAGAGTTTATCGGCTTGCTTGCGAGCGAGTTTAAAATCAATATTGCGCTCATACTCGGTGTGGCGCTCACCTCGGTACTGTTTGCCAATATAGCGAGCATCATACAGTGGCTGATACGGTAAATTGCGCTCTAAACAGCACTACGCGCGTATCTTAGGTCGGCGAGAGCCGAAGCCTAAATGCTTTGTTTGCACAAGGTAATAAAACAGGAGCTGTCCGGCTGACAGCTCCTGTTTTATTACTCTGCAATACAAGCATCCAATGCTTTGATAATTGCCGCTTTATCCATTTTTCTGCCGATGAATACAAGCTTGTTCATCCTGTCGCCGTAAACCGGGTGCCAGGCAGCCTTCAGCTCGGGGTTCATCTCAAGTATCATTTCCCTGTCCTTTTCGGGGAAAGCCGCAATCCAATCGCCATCGTCCGTGGCGGTTTTTTGCTTGCCGCTTTGCTCGAAAATAAAGGCGATATTCGGCTGCTCCTTTACCCAAAACAGCCCCTTTGCGCGGATGACCTCCTTGGGCCAGTGAGCAAAGATAAAGTTTTCAAATTTGGCTTTGTCAAAGGGCTTCACATTTTGGTAAACAAAGGTGCCGATGCCGTATTCCTCCGCTTCACCCTCCTCGTGGTGGTGATGGTGATGGTGATGGTGGTGATGGTGACCGCCTTCATGCTCATGCTCGTGGTCGTGCTCATGCTCGTGGTCGTGCTCATGCTCGTGTTCGTGCTCATGCTCGTGTTCGTGCTCATGCTCGTGTTCGTGCTCATGCTCGTGGTCGTGGTCGTGCTCGTGCTCATGCTCATGCTCTTCCTCATGCATGGTGGCTGAGTTTTCGCCTTCGAGCTCCATCGCCTTCATCCAACCGGCGCTGGAAACGGTTTTTTCAAAATCAAAATTGCCGGTAGAGAGGATTTCCTTCACATCCACCTTACCGTAGTTGGTCTCGATAATTTTTGCCTCCGGCTGCAGTGCTTTAATCACTTCCAAGACCGCTTTTTTCTCTTCGGCGGTGACATCATCAATTTTGTTTAATACAATGGTGGTGCAGTATTCGATTTGCTGAATGAGCAGGTTTTCGATATCCTCCTCATCCAAGTTATCATTTAAAAGTGCTTTGCCTGCGCCGAATTCATCTGCCATGCGCTTAGCGTCCACAATGGTGGTGATGCTGTCTAAGTACGCAACGGCGGGCAGCTGAAATGAGGGGTCGCTGCCATCGAGCATGCAGATGGTGCCGGCAATCGGACCCGGCTCGCAAATGCCCGAGGCTTCAATCAAAATGTAATCAAACCTGCCCGAGCCGGCAAGCTCTACAATCTGATTCATCAAGTCCACCTTCAGCGTGCAGCAAATGCAACCGTTGGAAAGCGGCACTAAGTTTTCATCCTGTTGGGTGACGGCGCCGCCCTTGGCAATGAGCGAAGCGTCAATATTGACCTCGCCGATATCGTTGACAATCACCGCTACCTTGTAGCCCTCTTGGTTTGCCAAAACATGGTTTAAAACTGTGGTTTTTCCCGCACCGAGATAGCCGGTCAGCAGGGAAACGGGAATTAAATTCTTTTTTTTCATTTATGATACCTCTTTCTTAAAAATCAATTGGGTTGCCTGATGGCGGTAAATTCTAATTTATCTGCCTGTAGGCAGATAAATTAGCAACCTTTTAACGGCTCCCCTTGTGAGGGGAGCTGTCTTGCGTTAGCAAGACTGAGGGGT
>ONWY01000026.1 GCA_900321665.1 uncultured Eubacteriales bacterium | reverse complement strand
CTTTTGCACCTGCTCGTGCACATCGGCAAACACATTGCGCAGCGTGTCGTCATCATGGAAGCGGACGCCGACCGGTAAATCGCGGAACAGCAGACCGACGGAGCTGAGCATTTGCATATCCTCGCGACCGTTGTAAATCCACGAGAGCTTGATATCGGGCGCATCGTTGTAGACCGAGATTGCCAGCGCCGCCACGGTGATGAAAAACTCGTTGCGGCTGATTTTGTAGGCGCGCTCAACCGCCTTCAGCTGGGGCTGCTCGATACCGAGGTCGCCGAAGATTTCGCCCATTTCCTTGCTGCTGGACTCGTGGTCAGTCTTGGGAAGGCAGGACCACTCGATGTTATCGTACCTGTCCTCAAAATACTTTTTGCTGACTTCGTAGAACTCGGTATTGACCGCTTCCTCGCGCTGGCGCAGCATCAGGTAATAGTAGTCCTTTTCCATCTCCATACCCATATATGCTTTGCCGACATCACCGAGGAATACATTCAAAGAGGTACCGTCAAAGAGCGAGTGGTGCACATCGAAGAACACATAGCCGGCTTTTTCGGTTTCAAACACGCGGCAGCGGAACAGCTTCCCGCCGACAATCTTGAAGGGGTACACCAGCGTATCCTTCACAAATTTGAGCTCAAACTCGGAGAGCTTCTCCACATGGATATCCGGCAGATTGTCGGGCGAATACTTTTGCACAAGCTCACCGTCCTCATTCCAAGCGAAGGTGGTCAACAGAGCGGGGTGGTTGGCAATGGCTTTCTTTAAAGCCTCCGCTAATTTTTCCATTTCAAAAAACTCGGTGCTGACCTGCATCATCGAGAAGAGGTTGTACATCGTAGAGTTCGGTGTGTAGAATTGGTAGTCTACCATGTATAGCTGCTCGGTGGTCAGCGGGTGCGGCACTTGGAGCGCCTCATCGTTCTTTTCATCGGGGCTGATGCCGTCGTCCTCCTCAAGTGCCTTCGCATAGAGCTCGGCAATCTTGGCAGGTGTTCTGCCGCGGAATACCTCGGAGGCATTCAAACCGGGCAGCTCGGCTGCGGTCACAAGCTCGATGGAGCCGAGCGAGTCGCCGCCCATCTCATAGAAATCGTCATTAATACCGACCTGAGAGAGCTTGAGCACCTTTTCCATCGCGTGGCAGAGCTTTTCCTCCACCTCGTTGGTCGGGGCGACATAATCGCTCATAAAGTCGCCGGCATCGGGCTTGGGCAGAGCCTTTCTGTCGAGCTTGCCGTTTGCCTTCAGCGGCGCCTTATCTATCTTGATATAGTAAGCGGGAATCATATAATAGGGCAGGCGCTTCATCATCTCCTGATGCATCTTTTCGTTGTCAATTTCGACATCCTCGATATAGTAAGCGCACAGGTAGCTCTTGCCCTCGTCCTCAAAGCCGCGCGCAGCAGCCCAATCGATACCGAGCACCTGCTTGACCGCCGCCTCAATCTCGGCGGGCTCGATACGGTTACCGTTAATCTTAATCATATCGCCGCTGCGACCGAGGAGGACATAGTTGCCGTTTTCATCCTTCTTGGAAAGGTCTCCGGTGTGATAAATGCCTTCAACAAAGGCTTTTTCGGTTTCCTCGGGCAGGTTGATATAGCCGCGCACATAGGGATTTCTAAAGCACAGCTCGCCGGTCTCGCCATCGGCAACCTCGTTGCCGTCCTCACCGATGAGGTGGATTTCCGTTTCCACCTCCGGCTTACCAATCGGGCAGGTCTCATAGGCGCGGTCAATTTGGAATACGCCGACTGCAAAGCCGCTTTCGCTCGCCGCGTAGATGTTGATAAGCTCCACATTTTTATTGTACAAATTGTTGGCAGGCTCACTGCCCACAAAGAGCATTCTCAGGAAGGGACCGGTGTTATCACCTAACATGCGCACATAAGAGGGTGTTAAGAAGGTAATCGTGATGCGCTTGGTGATAAAGAACTTGGCAAGCGCCCCGGTGTTTTTGATGGTTGCATAGGAGACAACATAGGTCTTGCCGCAGGGGATGCTCAGCGCTGTGAGAATGACGATGACGGAGGCAACGAAATTCAGCGGTGCGAGCAGCGCAAGGCGGTCGGAGCTCTCAAAGGGAACAACGCCGTTTACCTTGATGGATTCAATGGCGCGCGAGAGGTTGCCGTATTCATGCAAAACACCCTTGGGGTTGCCTGTGGTGCCGGAGGTGTAAATCGCATAGGCGGCATCGTGCTCATCAGGCGTTTCAAAGCCGGAGAGCGGCTCGGTGTGCATGATTTCATCCCAATTATCGGCAGAGAATTCCAGCTTGCAGCCGCAGTCCGTGCGGATATAGTTGATGCGCTCGGGCGCATAGGTATCCTCCACCAGCGCCCATGCGGCGCCGGCTTTCCAAATGCCGACCATCGCGATGATGGGCAGAATGCCACGCGGCAGGTCAATGAGCACGAAGTCCTCGCGACCGATGCCGTTTTGCTTGAGGTAGGCATACACACGCCCGCTCATATCATCTAATTGCGCATAGGTAACACCCTTGGAATGCGCTTCGTCAAAGAGAATCGGTGCGCCGGGATTCTCGGCGGTATATTCGGCTAAAAGTTCGGTAATTAATTTCATGGTTCCACCCCTTATTCTATTGTAAGAATGTCCGAAAAGCCGGTAATTTCAAAAACCTCCATTACCGTTTTGTTCACATTCAAAACCTTCATTTTTCCCTGTTTGTTCATCTGCTTTTGCGCAGCGAGCAGCACGCGGAGCCCGGCAGAGGAAACATACTCGGTATCCTTCAAATCCAATGTCAGCTCGGTGATGCCGCTGATGGCTTCCTTGATTGCCTGCTCAAAATCCCGCGCAGTGTTAGAGTCGATTCTTCCCGCAATGGCAAAAAGCACTTTTTCGCCGTCAATGGTTTTTTTAATGTCTAACATAGTAGGTTCTCCTTTTTCTATTTGCTTTATAGTCTGTTGTAAAAGCCGAAATTTCCGTAAATCATGATTTTTTAATGAGTAAAGCGCCTTCTTTTGCGCGCTTTTTCATGCGCTGCGCCGGTTTGTTACCCGCGCGCAGCAAAGGCGCTGATTCACCCGAATGATACGGTACAGCTTTCGGATTTTACAACCGCTATGAATTAATTGTATTATATCAAAACGGCAGTGGTTATTCAAGATACTAAAATATTAAATATATACATTATAGGAGAAATGTATCCAAAGCGCGGTGTAACAGTGGCGCAAAGCACCGCGATGGCAGCTGCAAACGAGGCTTTTGCCTTTTGCTGCTTTGTTACAGATACCCGTTGCAGCATGTCTCGGCATTTTTTGAATGAGATTAAGATTTTGTCGTTTTTCGCAAAAAACGCGTACAAAATAAAAAAATGCACTCGCTAATGTGCGAGTGCAACAAGATTTGTGATTGATTTTTAGTATTCTTTACTTAATAGAAAATCTGCAATATGCATTGTCTTGATGCCTTTATGATTGCCTTTTGCAAATGCATCTGTCCTCAAAACATATTTTGGGTAATTGTCATCGATTTCAAGTAAGCGGTCATATTCTCGTGCTTCGGTTTTGGTCGAATTTATCTCTTTTGTAACTTGAACATAGAGCTTATCATTACCTTTGTGTGCGATGAAATCAATTTCCGATTCGTGGAGTTTTCCTATATTAACCGTATATTCCCGACGCAACAACTCAAGATACACGATATTTTCAAGCATAGCAGCTGTGTTCTTCGGGTCATACCCTAAAACAGCATATTGCAAAGCACTGTCTGCAAGATAGAACTTTTCTTGCGTTTTTAATAATTCCTTGCCTTTAATGTCGTATCTTGAACAGCGGTAAATAAGATAAGCGCTTTCCAGCATTTCAAGATAGTTATATACTGTTTCATTATCAATCGTCCTGTTTTCCGACTTCAAATATTTAGAAATAGACGTTGCCGAAAAGGTTTTCCCGACATTGTTAAAAACAAATTTTACTACACGCTCAAATTGGTCAAGTTTACGAATGTTATTACGCCTTACAATATCCGAAAATACGGTTGAGTTGTAAATATCGCGAACAATGGTATAAGCCTGCTCTGTCGATATTTCACCAAGATGAAGAGCAGGAAATCCGCCATATTCTAAATATTTGGTTAATTCTTCTTGAACATTTGAAATATCGGTATGTTCCCTTTTGAATGTTAAGTATTCTGCAAAAGAAAGGGGGAAGATACGAAAAGAAACATAGCGACCTGTAAGATATGTGGCAATCTCCGAGGACATCAATCTGGAGTTTGAACCCGTAATATAAATATCGACATCAAAATCCGTATTCAAAGAATTGACTACTTTTTCCCAGCCGATGATTTCCTGAACCTCATCAAGAAAGAGGTAGGCTTTCTCTATAGGATGAATGTGACTTTTCAGTTCCTCGTACATTTCCTTTGCACTCATATCATCATATTCCATAGAATCAAAGCGGTAGGATATAATTTGACTATCCGATATGCCTTTCTCTCGCAATTTATCCATTATCATTGCAAGAATAGTGGATTTACCGCAGCGACGAACACCGGTTAGTATTTTAATGAACGGGGTATCGCAGAATTGCATTATTTTTTCTACATAAAGCGGTCTGTAAATCATCGTGCCACCTCCTTGTTATATAGTATAACCGATATTCTATAAAAAATCAATAAGTTTTGCGATTATAAACCGCAAAACTTATCAAAATAGGATTATTTTTTTCGGTGACACAATATAGGGTATCCCGCGCTTTAGCAGCGAGGGTATCAAACCCTAAAGCACCGCCGGCACCATAATAAATAACACCATTGTTGATTAACTCAATAATGGTGTTTTTTAGTTTAGTCTTGATTTGCGGTAATTCATCTCCCGGGATTTTTCTGTGTCCCGTAAAACAACAAGTTTTGCTTTTCATCTTTCTAAATAAAAAGGCGTACAGCAGAACTGTACGCCAAAAAACGCAATGCTCTAACTGTCGCCAAACACTTTACATAAATGAAACTCATCGTATGCAAAAAAGAGCCTGCATTTTTATCAAAAGATAAAAATGCACACTTAAGTTTCATTTATATAGTGTTCGGCAAAACCTATTCTATCATTATTTCATAATGATGTCAATTTGTTGCGTTCCTTATTGCATAAAACAAAAAAGGCGCACAGCAGAACTGCACGCCAAAAAACGCAATGCTCTAACTGTCGCCAAACACTTCTACATATGCGTAAAACAAAATATGCAAAAGAGAGCCTGCATTTTTATCGGGATGATAAAAATGCACACTTTATTTTACGCATTAATATTTGAAGTATTTGGCAAGACCTATTTTAGCATTAATATAGATTTTAGTCAAACATAATAGAATAAATAAGGATGACCGTTTCCAAAAATTTGCGGCATATACAAGCTGCGGTTTCGTAAAGGAGCTGCCGGAAGGCGTGCTCGATTATACAGGGGAGTAGGAAAACTATTTAAATGTCTTTTTGCGGCAACGCACTTTTCGCTTGAATAAAATAATGTGGAACAGATTAAATTATACAAAAAGGACGCCCCGCGGAGCGTCCTTTTTTATTCGGTTGAAAGTTTAATTGTCGTCGGTTTTCGCTTGCTTGTTTTTGCTTAACCACTTATTTTCGTACATTTTTTTATCTGCCCGGCGAATAACATCATCCACCGAATTGTCCTCACTCGGGTCAAATATCGCCATGCCGCGTGCAACGTCAACCTTTTTCCATGCATGAGTTTCCGCGTCGCGTTTACCGGAGCAGCGCTCGTCAAAGAGCTTCAAAAGAGCATCACGGTTTTGATAATCTTTATCCAAAAGCAATGCGGCAAATTCATCGCCGCCTATGCGGAATACGGGGCTGTGAGCGAACACTTCGCAAATGATAGAGGAAGCCTCTTTCAAATAAATATCGCCCTTGTCATGCCCGTTCTGGTCATTAATGTGTTTGAGGCGGTTACAGTCGAAAATGCAAACGGCAAATTCGGGCTGCGTCGGCGCGTTTAATTTGGTTTGAATATCTTTCATGTGAATGTCAAACGCACCTTTATTGTGAAGCGAGGTGAGTGCGTCCGCATACGCCAAATCATTCAGGTCGGTAATGTAATTGCCTAAATTTGCGCTCATTTTTTTAAACGTTTGCGTGAGTATGCCGATTTCATCATTGCCGGAGTATTCAAAATTAAAATCATACTTGCCTTTATTGAGCTGTTCCGCCGCTTCGGTAAGCTTGCGCAACGGTTTGGTAATTCTGCCTGTAATCATCATAAGTAAAACAGAGTAAGCAACTAATAGCAGTACGGAACTTAAAAGCATAATGTTTGTCCAGTTATGCCAACCGGCGTTAATTTCACTAACCGGCACGGTTACATTCAGGCGCATACCGTTGCTTAAGGGCAGCCATACCGCCTGCTTTTCCACACCGTCATAGGTGTAGGTAACGTTTTTGTTATCGCTCACTAACCCGTCGGGCACCTTGGGCTGTGTTTTTAGCTTTGTTACATCAATATGCGGGTGGTAAATGATATTGCCCTCACTGTCGTTTAAAAAAGCATAACCGTTTTCGTACAGGGTGATGTGATTTATCTCTTCAGCCATGTTCGAATAGTCAATTTCAATTCCGATTACACCCACAAAGGTCTTTTGAAAATATATCGGCACGTTGTAAGAAATAACACGCACGTCCAGATTATCCGTCACATAAGGCGGAAGCCAAACGGCTTTACCGCTTGCCTTGGGCACCGTAAACCAAACGAGTTTTGAGGTATCGTTTGTATCGTAGGCGGAAATATCCGTCACTTCGTGCTTAGTGAAACCGTCGCCTATATTTACGTACCAAAAGCCTTTAACCTGTTCGGAAACGGCAGGGTCAATGCGGTAATAGTAAGTTGTCATTCCAAACGTTTTGTAAGTGAGTTTTTGGAAAATATCCTCAACGCGGTTTAAGTGTGCCTGAAGATGTTGGTCGTCCAGTCCGTTTAAATCCGATTCCACGTAGGCAGATACCATAGCTACCGACTGTTCAACGCTTTCAAAATAATGATTAAGGTTTTTTTGTCCGGTTTCGCATAAAAGCGAAAGTTCCTGGTCGGCTTTGCGCCCGCCGATATTCTTAATGGCGAACACGCCGAATACTGTGGCAATGGTCATTACAATCGCCATCGCGCTAAGTGCAATCGCCGTGATTTTGGTCCTGATAGAATGAAATTTTATTTTCTTCACCCCACTTTTCGCAAATATCTTAAAGGACATTATAACATTTATGTAATTATTCGTCAATGAATTTAAAACGGAGTTTTTCTCGTTTCATAATATTATTTTATTGATGAACACTTTTTTACCTGTTTACGGCTTCACTGCCGGCAAACCGCTTGTGACAGTGCTTCAGCCCGTTTTTTCGTTTTCCGGCCTGAAAACGGTTCTGATTTTTTGTTCTTTTGTTACTTCTGTATGTGTTAAAATGATGTGAACCAATAAAAAGAGAAGTTACACCTGAAATATGGTATAATGTTAATCACCACAAAAAAACATGTACCAAAGGAGTAACTTCTCATGAATATGATAACACAAGAAGCTTTTCGGGCATGGTATATGCAGCTAAAAGGCCGGGGTTGAAAGAACAAAAACAACCCAAAAAGAAAAGTCGAGAATTCAGGAAATATCCGGAGTTAGAAGAACCGGGAGAAAAAGTACAAATTGATGTCAAGGAAGTACCGTATAATTGCTTGAGAGGCGCAGTATTGCGAGATAGAAAGCACTTGTATCAATGGACAGCTATTGATGAATGTACGAGGATAAGATTTGTTTACGGATTTGATGAGCACACACCCGAAAACAGTGTAAAGTTCTTAAAAATGTTAGTAAAAGTTTTCCCGTTCAAGATAAAAACAATACAAATGTAACTTTACTAAATGATTGAAACAGAAAAAAGGCGCCCTCAATACGGAGAGTATCGAGGGCGACCCAAGTCATCGGCTTTTTAATACCGCATTTGCCAAGATAAAGCATTGCAAGGGCTTGGTATGTCAGTGAAACCAAGTGCCGAAAAGTGCTCCTTTACCTGCCTGCGGCAGAGGAATCGGCATGCCAGGGCAGGCGAATATTTGCCAATTCAATATCGCTCACATCCTGCATATCATACACAATGCCGTTATCATCCAATTCTTTTAAGAAGGCATTGACAAACAGCGGGTTTGAGAAGGTTTGCAAAAAGTCTAAGGTAAAGTGCCCGTTTACGGCTGAAATCTCAATCAAAATACCGTTTGAAGGAGGGCTGGTCCAAGTTCTGAAATCGCGAATGTATTGCTCGGCTTCCTTGTAATTCGCTTTCCCTACATAGCTGACGGTGGCGGTGAGCACTTTGTTTGCGAGCGAACCGATATAGCCGGCAACCGCCCTGCGCTCTTCGTCACTCTCTTTTGAAAGAATCATGCGGCTGATGGCGGCGCCGGACGCCACGCCGGAGAGCACCTTTTCCTCCTCGGTTTGGGCAAAAACCATGCCGCGGTAAGCAGTTCCCTGCTTTTCTAAGGGCCAATCGCGCATTTCCTCTTTATACTCCAGCATGGCACCGCCCACAAGGCTGTGGTGGGCTAAAGGCGCATGCAATGCGCGGCGCTGATTGACACAAAGTGCAATGCGAATCGTCTCTTTTGCCTCGGGATATAATGCGGCAACGGCGCGGCTGAAGAGCAACGCTACCATGGTGCCGGGGCTGCCGTCGTTATCCAAATTAAAGCGCATAAATTCGGATTCATCTATCTTAACGCTGTATACGGTTTTTTGCAGGTCTGCTTCAATGCCCGCGGCGGTGATTAAGTTGAGCGCATCGCTCATTTCCATGCGCGGCGGTATCGGCAAGTCGGTTCTGTTTGCCACAGGGTCGTTCCATTCCTCGGGAGAAATTTCATCACCGAGAAGGCGAATACCATCCCTTTTCAGCGTTACATGATAGCGCTCGGAGCAGTAGTAATACAGCAGCGTTCTGACCAATTCATAGGCACCGGTGCCATCCGTCAACCCGTGAAAGATATCTAAAACAATCCAATTATCCTGCCGGCAAAAGGCAATCATATGGTAGTTGGATTGCGCCGTATTTAATTCCATACCGTGCAGGGAGTCGGATATCACAACAGGGCGATGGTTTTCGGCAAAAATGTATTCACCGCCCTTTTTTTGCAGCTGCACAAGAAAATACGGGTAGCGCTGCATCGCCAAATCCACAGCGCGGCGCAGCACATCGGGTTCAATCAAGTCGCGCATGCGAATGCGCAGCCTGATTTCATTCGGATTTTCTTTCGTTGTTTCGTATAGCGGTCTTAACTCTGTAAAAAGTGTTTGTTCCATCATCATCTAAACTCCTTTTGCTCGTTTTGCGGTAAGCGAAAAACGGCTGCATATCAAGTTAGTCTCGGTACAAATACCGTTACGACAGTGCCGCCGCTTTCACTCGCAACAGCGGTAAAATTTTTGCGCAGATAGTTGGTAAAGTCCAATGTGACCTGCCGCGCCTTTTGCGGGTCTTGATTGCACAGGCTGCACTTATGAGGGTGCCATAACTTGGTATAACCTCGCATAACTTTTTTTCATTTGTCGTAGAATTTGTCGTAAGAAAAATAGGAAGGTTTTCATTGTCCGGTTTAGAAAACTATAATGAGCAAAGTGCTTGATTGTTTGTTTCGTTTCGTATATAATAATTTTGTCAGGAGTTGATTTTATGAG
>ONWY01000007.1 GCA_900321665.1 uncultured Eubacteriales bacterium | reverse complement strand
GGGCTGCAAGTAGTAACTCCTCCAGGATCTGAGCAAACTTCTAGTTCACTAGTGGTTTTGATTTATATGTAATGATATAAATTGTTTCTTTATTGCTTCTTTGTGATTGACATAGTTTTTTGCTCGGAAAAGGGTTTAGATACAATGGATATTACTTCAAGAATTCATTTTTAGGTTAAAATAAAAAATATTATACTATGAATATTTTCCTATTATTTTATTCGCAATATCGATTTTTGGTAAACAACTGTCCATCGCTTGTTTTTCAATTTTTCTATGTGCTTCGGCTTCACTAAGCTTTTCATTTTCGATTAACAACCATTTTGCGCGGTTTATAACACGTATTTCATTCATTCTTTTTTCAATTGATACCGTTTTGATTTCATTTTTTCTCAAGCGCTCTCTTGCTGCGGCAAGCCATAAAAAAGCCATCATGATTATGTCTCTGGAAGAAGGTTTATTGATGGTAAAGACCCCGAAAGGCGTCAGTTTTTCATAAAACGAAGAAAAAACTTCGCTTTTTGCAAAAAGCAGAATTGCACTTGCGCTATTTTCGCTTTTTTCGCAAGCAAATTGTACCCCGGTTTCATCACCTAACGGAGAGTTGATAATAATGAAATCAAAATGTCGCCGGGCTGTTTCACGCTTTGCAGCACTAATGCTTTTGGCAGTACATATAGGTGAGTACTCGGCAGGAGAAAGCAAAGAAGATATTGAGTTTATAAAATAATCAGTCGAGGAAATAATGAGAACGCTATATATGGTTTGCTTTAAACTCATGCGACTTTCTCCTTTCTTTTTATTCTCCGCAATAAATATTGATGATACTTTCGGGAAGATATTGTTTTACAAAATCGCTGTTTTTGGCTAACTGCCTTGCAGCCTTAAGCGTTGGGGGCAGTGTTTCATATTGCTTGAGTATGCTCTCATCTGCCTCATACATATCAAAATCTGCCACAACAGGAATATCAGTTTTATTTTTTATCCCTTCTATGCCGGCATAGATGATTAAAGCATATGCAATATACGGATTGACAGTCGGGTCAGGTGAGCGAAGCTCGGCGCGTCTGTTAATATTTGACGAAGCAGGTATTCTAACCAGTTGAGAGCGGTTTTCACTTGACCATGAAATATATTTCGGGGCTTTATTTGTCCCTAATCTTTCATATGATTGTTCACACGGATTTAGAAATGCTGTCATCTCGGCAATCCTTTTCATCACCCCGGCGATGACAAAGGTAATATTCTGCGAGTTTTCATTTGGCTTAACGGAAATGTTAATATGAAAACCATTACCCGGTTTGCTTTCAATCGGCTTCGGATTAAAATTTGCATATAAACCGTTTCTGTGAGAAATCGTTTTAACAATCGTTTGCAGTGTCAACACATTGTCGGCAGAGGTTATCGGATCGGAATAGCGAAAATCAATTTCGTTTTGCCCGGGACCCTCTTCGTGGTGTGAAGTTTCGGGGTGAATCCCCATTTGTTCAAGAGTTAAACATATTTCTCTACGGATATTTTCTCCCTTATCATCAGGAGCGATATCCATATAACCTGCATTATCATAAGTTTTAGAGGTCGGTTCACCGTTTTCATCGAGGTTGAACAGGTAAAACTCCTGCTCGGCACCGAAATTAAATGTGTAGCCCTTCTGTTTTGCAACTTCGACCGCTTTTTTTAGCAGAGTCCTTGTATCGCTTTCAAACGGTCTTCCGTCCGGATAAGTTATATTGCAAAACATTCTGACAACTCTTCCGTTTTCCGGTCTCCATGGCAAGATGCTAAGAGTTTCCGGTTCGGGGTGCAGTAATAAATCTGAATGAATGTTACCGCCAAAGCCTGCAATGGCAGAGCCGTCAATTGCTATGCCATATTCAAATGCTTTTTGCAGTTCATCATTCATAATAGAAACATTTTTTTGCTTGCCGAATACATCACAAAAAGCCAGGCGAATAAACTTAACATCTTCTTCACTTACAAATTGCAGCACTTCTTGTTGTGTATAATTCATATTCCTCTTCCTTTCTAAAAGTAAAAGCGTTCACGCTCAAGCCTTATAAAGGCTTGTTAACACGAACGCCATTGCTCACTTATTTATTATTTATACTATACCGCCTTTTTAAAAAACTGTCAAGCGAAATTTAAGGTTTGCAAAAAATTCAGACTTGACAAAATAAAAAAACGGGTGTATCATTTCTACATAAGGCAATGGGGTCTTTAGAGTATGGCATACTCTAATACCCTCTTTTTTATTATAAGGCAAAGGCGTCTTTTGTGCAATTTTACGCACAAAAGACGCTTTTTCTTTTTTGAAGCCGTAATTATATTTGTCTTCCCGATGAGAGCGAAACACCTCTTTTAATTACGCTCAATTACGGCTTCACTTTTTGAAAGGGGTCTAAAATGCACTTTACAAAAATGCACGGCTTGGGCAATGATTACCTTTATGTTTACGGGGAAGTACCCGAGAACATTGCGTCTATTTCCCGTCGGCTGTCAGACAGACATTTCGGCGCGGGGGCGGACGGAATGATTTACATTTCTCAGTCTGATGTTGCCGATTTTAAAATGCGTATTTTCAATGCAGACGGCAGTGAGGGTAAAATGTGCGGCAACGGGATTCGCTGTGTCGGAAAATATGTATACGAAAAAGGTTATACCGAAAAAACAACACTGAAAATAGAAACGCTTTCGGGCATAAAAACCTTGTCTTTAAAACTAAAAGCCGGCAAAGTTGAGAGCGTCAGCGTGGCAATGGGAAGGGTAACCGTTGAGGAACCGATAGCGTTTACTTGGGGAACCGAAACCTATTCTCTGCATCCGACAGATATGGGAAATCCTCACGCCGTTATTTTTACGAGGAATGTTGAGAAACTTGACATTGCCGCTATCGGAACAGCCATACAAGGGTTGTTTACCGGTGGCATTAATGTGGAATTCGCGGAAGTGTTAGGGAATAACAAATTGCGTATGCGCGTGTGGGAAAGAGGCAGCGGTATCACGCTCGCTTGCGGTACCGGGGCGTGTGCAAGTGCCGCAGCGGCAGTGAATGAAGGGCTTTGCGAGTGTTCGCAAACCGTTAGCGTGGTGTTGGATGGTGGCACATTGGAAATTGGTGTCGGTGAGAATAACGAAATCCAAATGACAGGTCCGGCGGCATTTATTTATGAAGGAGAAACCGAAATATGATAAAACTGAACGAAAACTATAACGGTTTAAAAGATTCTTACCTGTTTCGCGGTATTAGTTCAAAAATCCCGACAAAAAGATTTACAGATTAGGCATTGGCGATGTTTCTTTACCTTTGTGCGACAGTGTCATTGAGGCACTGCACGAAGCGGTTGGCGAGCAGGCAAATCAGGCTACTTTTCACGGGTATATGGATGAATGCGGTGCGCCGTTTTTGCGAGGAACGATTGCGCGGTATTACCAAAAGCGCGGTGTTGACATTTGCGAGAATGAAGTGTTTATTTCAAGCGGCGCGAGTGATGAGTTAGGCGATATTCTCGATTTATTTGATACAACAAGCCCGGCGCTCGTGATGGAACCCGCATATCCCGCTTATGTCGATGCCAATGTTATGGCAGGCAGAAAGGTTATTCATCTATCATCGGGAGAGTATAACGCGTTTTTACCGGAACCGGAAGATGTGGGGGCGGATATCATTTATATTTGTTCCCCCAATAACCCGACCGGTGCGGTGTTTTCAAAAAAGCAGTTAAAAAAGTGGGTGGATTATGCCAATATGACAGGAGCCGTCATCCTGTTTGATGCCGCTTATGAGGCATTTATTGAAGATGACAGTTTACCGCATTCCATTTTTGAAATAGATGGTGCAAAACAATGCGCGATTGAAATATGCTCTCTTTCCAAAACAGCGGGCTTTACCGGTACAAGGCTCGGTTACACCGTGATACCAAAAACTTTGGAGCGCGGGAATATGAATGTGAGAGAGATGTGGGTGAGAAACCGCACCACCAAAACAAACGGTGTTTCCTATATCATACAAAAAGGCGCCGCCGCTGTTTTCAGTGAAGAAGGACAGCGGCAGATAAAAGAAAATATTGACGTTTACAAGTCAAACGCCAAAGTTTTAATGCAGGTTTTTGATGCACTAGGCATTTGGTATTCCGGTGGCAAAAACGCCCCGTATATTTGGATAAAGTGCCCGCAGGGAATGAACAGTTGGGAGTTTTTCGATTATCTTCTGAATGAAATTCAGGTTGTCGGTACACCGGGTTCCGGTTTTGGTGCTTGCGGGAAAGGATATTTTCGTTTTTCCGCTTTCGGGGAGACGGAAGATACAAAAATCGCTGCAAAGCGCATTTATGATTTATTAAAAAAATAAAACCATATTGGGAGGTTTGTTATGAAAAAGTTTACAAAAGAAGAGATTTTGCAGGATGCAAAAGAAAACGGCGTGGAGTTTGTTCGGCTGCAGTTTACGGATTTGTTCGGCAGAATGAAGAATGTGGCAATCACCGTATCGCAACTTGAAAAAGCCCTCAACAACGATTGTATGTTTGACGGCTCATCCATTGACGGCTTTGTCAGAATTGATGAAAGCGATATGTATTTGCACCCGGATTTGAACACCTGGAGCATTGTTCCGTGGCGAAAAAAAGATGAAATTCAAACCGGCAGATTGATTTGCTCTGTGTATAAGAGCGACAACAAAACGCCTTTTGAGGGTGACCCGAGAAATGTTCTCATCAAGGTGATGGAAGAGGCAAAAGAGCTCGGCTACGGCTTCAATGTGGGACCCGAGTGTGAATTTTTCCTTTTCAAATTGGATGAAGCGGGCAAGCCGACGCTTGAAACAGGCGATGAGGCAGGCTACTTTGACCTCAATCCGATTGACCACGGCGAAAACTGCCGCAGAGATATTTGCCTCGCGCTTGAAAAAATGGGTTATACCATTGAGGCTTCTCACCACGAAGTGGCTGCCGGACAGCACGAAATTGATTTCCAATTTGGCGACGGTCTTTTAACGGCAGACCGTGTGATGACTTTTAAACACGTTGTCAAAACCTATGCAACAAAACACGGGTTACACGCCACCTTTATGCCCAAGCCGATTTACGGCATTAACGGCAGCGGTATGCACACAAATATGAGCCTTTATGATTTAAAAACCGGTAACAATATTTTCGATGACCCGAACGGTGAATTAGGTCTTTCCAAAGAGGCATATTCTTTTATCGCCGGCATTATGGAGCATGTGAAAGGCATTGCGGTATTTTCAAATCCGACTGTTAACTCCTATAAACGCCTTGTGCCGGGGTATGAAGCTCCGAGTTATCTTGTGTGGTCTACTTCCAACAGAAGTTGCCTTGTGCGTATCCCCGCATCAAGAGGGAAAGGCACAAGAGTAGAACTTCGTTGCCCCGACCCGACCTGTAATCCGTACCTTGAAATGGCGCTTTGCCTTGCTGCGGGGTTGGACGGTATTAAAAAAGGCTTAAAACCGCAACCGGCTTACGATGAAAATGTGTTTGCACTCAGTGAAGAGGAATTGGCAAAAGCGGGTATTGATTGCCTGCCCGGTTCATTGGAGGAAGCCATCAAAGCAGCCGAAAACGACCCGTTCATTAAAAGAACCCTCGGTGAGCATGTATATAACAACTACATTGAGGGCAAAAAGCGCGAATGGGATGAATATAAAATGCAAATCAGTCAGTGGGAAGTTAACAGATATATGATTAACCACTAAAGGCTATACAATTTTTATAATTCACTTGCAACGGGGTAGGTAGAAAGCTTGCGGCTATTAATTCTGCCTAAGGAGGAAAAAATGAGTGATTCAATTTTATCCGCTGTTTCAGACAGCGTGTTCGGCGTTTGGTTCTTAATCGGTGCAGCGCTTGTATTTTTTATGCAGTGCGGCTTTGCTATGGTGGAAAGCGGCTTTACCAGGGCGAAAAACGCCGGAAATATTATTATGAAAAACCTGATGGATTTTTGTATCGGCGCAGTGATGTTTATACTGCTCGGTTTCGGACTAATGATGGGCGAGGAATGTCTCGGAGGTCTTATCGGTATGCCGACGCTCGGCGTGTTTACCGATTATGCACATTTTGACTGGTCCAACTTTGTATTCAACCTTGTGTTCTGCGCAACGGCAGCCACCATCGTCTCAGGCGCAATGGCAGAAAGAACAAAGTTTTCGGCTTACTGCATTTACTCCGCAGTAATTTCCGCCGTTGTTTATCCCGTCGAAGCAGGATGGATATGGAATTCAGAGGGCTGGCTTGCTAAACTCGGCTTCCACGATTTTGCAGGATCAACGGCCATCCATATGGTCGGCGGTATTGCTGCGTTTATCGGTGCAGCGATGCTCGGACCCCGTATCGGTAAATATAAAGTGGATAAAAAAACCGGCAAAAAAATTGCAAGGGCTATCCCCGGTCACAACCTGACAATCGGTGCGCTTGGCGTATTCATTCTTTGGTTTGGATGGTACGGCTTTAACGGCGCTGCCGCAACAAGCGTAGATTCGCTTGCCTCCATCTTTGTTACAACTACTCTTGCCCCTGCAGTTGCAACGGTAGTCACAATGATTTTTACCTGGGTAAAGGACGGAAAGCCCGATGTTTCGATGAGCCTTAACGCCTCGCTTGCAGGATTGGTAGCGATTACCGCTCCCTGCGATTGCACGGACGCTCTCGGTTCCATCATTATCGGTGCCGTTTCGGGTATCCTTGTCGTTGTTGCCGTTGAATTTATTGATAAGAAATTACATATTGATGACCCTGTCGGCGCTTGCGCTGTACATATGGCAAACGGTATCTGGGGAACCTTTGCGGTCGGTCTTTTCTCTACCGGAGCAGACGGAGTAGGTAAAGGTCTGTTCTACGGCGGAGGCTTTAAGCAGCTTGGTATTCAGGCACTCGGCTTTCTTGCAGTTGCCGCTTGGACGGTTTGCACAATGCTGGTTGTGTTTACGGCAATTAAGAAATTCCACGGGCTTCGTGTTTCAGAAGAAGAGGAAATCAAAGGTCTTGACGCCACGGAGCATAACCTTCCGTCAGCATATGCCGACTTTATGCCCGCTATGGCGGTAGCCACCTCCGCTTCAATGAAGGCAGTGCTGCCTGAGGCAAAAGAGGTTGTCGGCGCTCCGATTGAGCCCGTTGAAAGAGCTGTACCCGTTGAATCGTATCTTACGAAAAATAAGCCGAAACTTACAAAGCTCGTTATGGTATTCAATCCTGCCCGCTTTGAAGCGGTTAAGGACGCCATGAACGAAATCGGCGTTACGGGTATGACAGTAACTAATGTTATGGGCTGCGGCGTTCAGAAGGGACACAATATCAAGAAATACCGTGGCGTTGAGATTGAAGAAATGAATCTCAACCCGAAAATGAAACTTGAAATGGTAGTTTCCGCTGTCCCTGTTTCAGAAGTTGTTGAGGCGGCACGAAGAGTGCTTTATACAGGTAATATTGGCGACGGAAAAATCTTTATCTATGAGGTTGACGATGTTGTTAAGGTTCGCACAGGTGAACATGGTTACGACGCACTGCAAGGTGAAGATGATATCTAAATCACATCTTTTTCCGTTATACTGCGTTATGCCGAAAATTCAGCTCGGTCACATATAGCATATATGCTCCCTTCGTCCGAATTTTCGGCAAGCCTTGTCTAACGGAAAAATCTGTTGATTTATTAAAAATGATAAGGGCGGAGTTTCTCCGCCCATAAAGCGTATAAAAAGGAAGAGAGAAAATGTGTTCAATTATAGGATACTGCAGCCCTGAGGCTGATTTGAAAATATTTAAAAAGGGATTTGCACGCACGAAGTCGCGCGGTCCCGATGACAGCAGAATTGTGGATACGGGAAAAGGACTGCTCGGCTTTCACCGACTTTCCATTATGGGACTCACTCCTTCAGGGATGCAGCCCTTTGAGCGTGACGGAAGCTACGTTGTGTGCAACGGCGAGCTTTACGGTTTTGAAAAAGAACGCGAACTGCTCAAAGACAAAGGATATTCTTTTCAGTCAGACAGCGATTGCGAGATTATTCTTCCTATGTATTTTGAATATGGAACGGATATGTTTGCAAGGCTTGACGCAGAATTTGCCTGCATTATCTATGACGGCAAAACAAGTGGTTTTATCGCAGCCCGTGATCCGATTGGTATTCGTCCGCTTTATTACGGTTATGACAAACAGGATAATATTCTGTTTGCAAGCGAAGCCAAAAACCTTGTCGGTCTTGCAGAGAAGATTATGCCGTTCCCACCCGGTCATTATTATAAAAATGGTGAATTCATTTGTTACAGCGACATCGCTAAAACTGAAGCAGTCTGCCACGATGATGTTGAAACGGCTTGCGTCGTTATCCGTGACAAACTGGTTACAGGAGTTAAAAAACGCCTTGTGTCAGACGCAAAGGTCGGATTTCTTCTTTCGGGAGGATTGGATTCTTCGCTTGTGTGTGCGATTGCGGCACGTGAAAGCGACAAGCCGATTGAAACCTTTGCAATCGGAATGAGCGAGGACGCCATTGATTTGAAATATGCAAGGCAGGTTGCCGATTTTATCGGCTCACATCATACCGAAATATATATGACTCCCGACGAGGTTATTTCTTCGCTTGAAGAACTGATAGAGCTTCTCGGAACATACGATATAACCACCGTTCGAGCGAGTATGGGTATGTACCTTTTATGCAAGGCAATCCACAAAAAGACGGATATCCGCGTACTTCTCACGGGCGAGATTTCAGATGAGCTGTTCGGCTATAAATATACGGATTTTGCACCGTCGGCAGAAGCATTCCAAAAGGAAGCGGAAAAGCGAATCAGAGAACTGCATATGTACGATGTACTTCGTGCAGACCGCTGTATTTCCGTCAACTCGCTTGAAGCAAGAGTACCCTTTGGCGATTTGGATTTCGTTCGCTATGTAATGAGCCTTGACCCTGAAATGAAAATTAACAAATACGGCAAAGGAAAATATCTTCTGCGCCACGCATTTGAAGGAATGGGGCTTCTTCCTGATTCTATTCTTTGGCGTGAAAAGGCAGCGTTTTCAGATGCAGTAGGTCATTCTATGGTGGACTACCTCAAGGAATATGCCCGGAGTCGGTATTCAGACACTGAATTTGAAGAATTAAGGCTCAAATACAGCCACGCACAGCCCTTCACAAAGGAGTCGCTGCTCTATCGAGAGATATTTGAAAAATACTATCCGGGACAGGCAGAAATGATTACTGACTTCTGGATGCCGAATAAAGAGTGGGAGGGCTGTGATGTAAACGACCCCTCCGCCCGCGTTCTTTCCAACTACGGAGAAAGCGGAAAATAAATGATAGGTGATAGTAATGTTTGATGTAGTGAAAGTTAAGGACGATTGCGTTAAATGGATTAGAGCATTTTTTGATGAAAACGGAAAAGATTGTAATGCGATTGTTGGCATTTCGGGCGGAAAGGACAGTTCTGTTGTCGCCGCCTTATGTGTCGAAGCACTTGGCAGAGATAGAGTAATCGGCGTACTGATGCCAAACGGTGAACAGTCGGATATTGATATGGCTAGACTGCTTGTTCAGCACCTTAACATAAAAAGTTATACGGTGAATATAAAAGCCGCAGTTGACGGTGTTATCTTAGCCTTGCCGTTTGATACGACTCCTCAGACACTGACGAATATCCCTGCAAGAATACGAATGACAACGCTTTACGCAGTTGCACAAAGTCACAACGGAAGGGTTGCCAACACCTGTAATCTTAGTGAGGATTGGGTCGGCTACTCAACCCGATACGGCGACAATGCAGGCGATTTTAGTCCCTGCTCATTTCTGACTGTGCAGGAGGTTAAGGAGATAGGCAGACTATTAAAACTTCCGGATGCTCTTGTTGATAAAACGCCGATTGACGGGCTCTGCGGTAAAACGGACGAGGAAAACCTCGGCTTTACCTATGAGGAGCTTGACCGCTATATCCGAACAGGGCAGATTGACGATAAAGACACGAAAGCAGTCATTGACAAAAAGCATAAAGACAATCTGTTTAAGCTATCTTATATGCCCTGCTTTCGCTATGAACCGTAAACAATAAACTTTTGGGAAAGAGAGATGCAATATGTTAAAGGAAGGACAGGTAAGAATTCCGTCGGGCTGTGCAATAGCGGCGATTATTGATAGAAAGGGCGGTCTGATTAACGGCTCTGAAATCATTAAATCCATTGCCCTGATGCATGACCGCTCCAACGGACTTGGCGGCGGCTTTGCGGCTTACGGAATTTACCCCGAGCATAAGGACGATTATGCTTTTCATATTTTTTACGAAAATAAGCAAGCCCATCAGAAATGCGAGGAGTTTCTTTTTAAGCATTTCAATATTGATGCGGCAGAAAGAATACCGACTAAAAAAGTCTCCTCCATTGAAAACGGACCTGATATCTGGCGCTATTTCGGCAGAGTGAACAGAGTTCGAATGAAGAACTCGCGCCTTGACGAGGGTGAATATGTGGTGCAATGTGTCACAAAAATAAATGCGGCATTTGACGGTGCTTATATCTTCTCGTCCGGCAAAAATATGGGTTGCTTTAAAGCGGTAGGCTATCCGGAGGATGTCGGCGAATTTTATATGCTTGACAGGTATAACGCTTATCTTTAGACGGCGCACGGCAGATTCCCGACCAACACACCCGGCTGGTGGGGCGGTGCACACCCGTTCAATATTCTCGATTGGTCAATTGTGCACAACGGTGAGATTTCAAGTTACGATGCCAACCGAAGATATATTGAGCAGTTCGGATATAAATGCACAATGCAGACGGATACCGAAGTCATCACCTACCTTTTTGACCATTTAATCCGTCATCACGGCTTGCCCGTAAATGTTGCGGCAGATGTTTTGACAGCACCCGAATGGGATGAAATTGACAGGATGGATAAGGAAAAGAAGGAATATTTTACCAACCTTCGCGCCATTTACAACGGTGCTTTGGTAAACGGACCTTTTTCAGTGATTTTAGGCTCCAACAAAGGCTTGCTTGCTATTAATGACAGATTAAAATTGCGTTCACTGACGGCGGCAACCAAGGGCGACAGAGCCTATTTTGCGAGTGAAGAAAGTGCGATTCGCATTATTTGCCCCGAGCCTGAAAAGGTATGGTCGGTCAGCGGCGCAGACCCTGTATTTGTTCCGCTTGAAATCTATGAAAAGGAGGATGATGGATGATGATTAATTACATCCCCCGAAGATTTACGGTTGTTCGAGACAGGGAACTTTGTATTGACTGCGGCTGTTGTGTGCGTCAGTGCTCAAACGAATGTCACTATTTTTCGGACGACGGTAAAACAGCACTTGTAAAATCGGATCATTGTGTTGCTTGTCACCGTTGTGTTGATTTGTGTCCGACAGGCGCGTTGAGGATAGAAAAATATATCTGCGACTACAGGGATAATGCAAATTGGACGCCTGCTTATCAGCAGGAAATCTGCCGTCAGGCAGCCACCGGCGGCACCCTCCTTTCGGCGATGGGAACGCCGAAGCCGTACCCGATTTATTGGGATAAAATATTGCTTAACGCATCACAAGTAACAAATCCCTCCATCGACCCCTTGCGTGAGCCGATGGAAATAAGGACGATACTCGGCAGAAAACCGGAAAAACTAACGGTTGCCCAAAAAGGAAAATCCACCACAGAAATGCCGCCGCAGGTAGTTCTTGAAACGCCGATTATGTTTTCGGCAATGTCCTTCGGATCTATCAGCCTGAATGCGCAAAAATCACTTGCTATGGCGGCGAAAAATCTCGGAACGCTTTTTAATACCGGCGAGGGCGGTCTGCACCCCGATTTGAAAGAGTATACCGACTGTGCCGTTGTTCAGGTGGCTTCGGGCAGATTCGGCGTACATAAGGATTATCTTAAAAATTCACGCTTTGTTGAAATAAAAATCGGTCAGGGGGCAAAGCCCGGTATCGGCGGGCACCTCCCCGGCGAAAAGGTCAATGTGGAGGTCAGCAATGCCCGTATGATTCCCGAAGGCTCCGATGCCATTTCACCGGCGCCTCATCACGATATTTATTCTATTGAAGATTTGCGCCAACTGATTTGGTCAATCAAGCAGGCAACCGATAATAAAAAGCCTGTCTGCGTTAAAATTGCTGCAGTGCATAATGTGGCGGCAATTGCCTCGGGTTGTGCAAGAGCAGGAGCGGATATTATCGCGATAGACGGATTTAGAGGTGGCACGGGTGCCGCTCCGACAAGGATTAGAGATAATGTCGGTATCCCGATTGAGTTAGCGCTTGCGACCGCCGACCAAAGACTGCGTGATGAGGGCATCCGTTCAAGCGTTTCTCTCGTTGCGGCGGGTTCTTTCCGCTGTTCTGCGGATATCGTTAAGGCGATTGCTCTTGGTGCCGATGCGTGCTACTGTGCTTCCGCACCGCTCATTGCAATGGGCTGCCATATGTGTCAGACCTGTAATACGGGTAAGTGTAATTGGGGTATTGCAACTCAACGCCCGGAACTGACAAAGCGGCTGAATCCCGATATGATGCACGAGCGAGTTGAAAATCTCATTCACGCTTGGAATCACGAAATCAAAGAAATTATGGGCGGTATGGGTATTAACTCCATAGATTCGCTCAGAGGCAACAGACTCATGCTCCGAGGACTCGGGCTTAGTGAAAAGGAACTCGAAATACTCGGCATTAAGCATGCAGGGGAATAGGAGGCGGTAGTGTGAAAAGAGTATATGCGAAAGAAGAATTATGCCTAAACTGTCGCCTGTGTGAAGTTTACTGTAAAACATCACACTCCGTTTCAAAAGATGTTTTAAAAGCCAATAAATATGAAGTGCCGGCACCAATATCAAGGGTTACGGTGTATGGTGATAACTTCTCGTCAGCAGCCGTAAATTGCCGCCACTGTGACAAGCCGAAATGCGTGCAGGCGTGTATAACGGGTGCTATGACAAAAGATAAAAAAACAGGCATTGTTTGCGTAAACGAAGAAAAATGTATCGGCTGTATGACCTGCCTTGCAGTGTGTCCGTTCGGCTGTATCAAAACGGGCAAATTTGCACTTAAGTGCGATTTGTGCCAAGGTGAGGATGAGCCTGCCTGCGTGAAAAACTGCCCGAACAGAGCGATAGTCTATATTGACTTGGGAGGTGCAAAGTAATGAAGTATGTGATTATCGGCGCCTCCGCCGCGGGGCTCGCCTGCGCAGAGCAAATCAGAATAGAGGATAAAAGCGGTGAGATTACCGTTTTGACAAAGGAGCAGTATTTGCCGTACAGCAGACCGTCAATCTCCTACTATCTTAAAGGTGCGGTTAAGGAAAAGGGAATGTATCTGCGTAAGCCTGCTTATTTCGCTGCAAACAGAATTGAAATGATTACAGGTGCTAAGGTGACGGAAATTGACCGAACAGCAAAAAAGGTTAAAGTAGGCAGTAAGGTTTATCCTTATGATAAGCTGTGTATCTGCACGGGCTCAAAGCCGTTCATTCCTCCAATGGAAAATGTCAGCGGCAAGGCAAATGCCTATACCTTCCTTGATTTAGCATCTTCAAAGGTGATTAAAGAAAAGGCAAACGGTAACACAAGAGCAGTTGTTATCGGTGCGGGCTTAATCGGTATGAAGGCGGCAGAGGGGCTTTCCAAAATCTGTAAAAGTGTGGATGTGGTTGAGCTTTCTCCCCGTATTCTTCCGTCCATTCTTGACGCCAAATCCGCCGAAGGTGTAAAGAAGTATATTGAAGAAAAAGGGCATATTAAATTTCATCTCGGCGATACGGTAACCGAAGCCAAAAGCAGGGGCAAACAAATTACTTCGGTGATTTTAAAAAGCGGTAAGGAACTGAAATGCGATATGCTGATTCTCGCAGTCGGCGTTCGTCCCGAAACAGACCTTGCCCAAAATGCAGGGCTTGAGATTGACAGGGGTATTATCGTTAATCCGAGAACAATGCAGACGAGCGATAAGGACATCTATGCCGCAGGCGATTGTACAGTGTCCGTGGATATGCTTGACGGCAGAAAAAAGGTGATTGCGCTTTGGGTAAACGCCGTTGAGCAAGGGAACATCGCCGGTTCACAGATGGCGAGCGGCGAACAGACTCTCGGCGGTGTGTATTCCGTGAATGCAATTGATTTTTACGGACTTCGTATCTGCACTTGTGGTCTGATTAATGCCGAGGGCGAGCAGTACAGCGATAAGGTCCTTCAAAGCGGTGATAGTTATAAAAGGCTGATTTTTGAAGGCAACCGCCTTGTCGGTTTTGTGCTCATAAATGCAAGTGAGAACGCAGGAATTTATACAAGCCTGATTGAAAATCAAACCGATTTGTCCACTCTTGAAGGCAATATATTTGAAACACCCTCACTCTTTTTGTTTAAAAAAAGCGTGAGAGAAAAAAGATTGAAAGGAGAAGCAGTATGAGTATTACGGCAGGACTTCGCGCATATGCCGAGGTAAATGATGAAATTAAAGAAACGCTCCTTTCAAAAAATAAAGCAGTTGTTAACGATGTCAACGGGCAGCGCTACATCGGCTGTGCACTTGATGAGGGTAGAACCGTAGAAATCCACGGCACTGCGGGCAACGACCTTGCCTGTTATTTGAACGGCGGGAGGATTATTCTTTACGGTAACGGGCAGGATGCTGTCGGTAATACAATGGGTGGCGGTGAAATCGTTGTTCACGGGCACACAGGCGATGCGCTCGGTTACGGTATGCGTGACGGTCAAATTTATATTCGAGATAATGTTTGTTGCCGTGCCGGTATTCATATGAAAGAATTTAAGGGAATGAAACCCGTTTTGGTGATTGGGCAGAATGCAGGCGCATTTCTCGGCGAATATATGGCGGGTGGCGTTATTGTGCTGTTGGGCATTGCGTTGGAGGAGGGTGAAACACTTTTCGGCTCACACTGTGCTTCGGGTATGCACGGCGGCAAAATCTTTATCAGAGGTGTTTTTCCGAAAAAGCATATTTCACCCAATATTAAAATTGAACCCCTTGATCAAAAAGATAGGGTTGAATTAGAACAATATGTAAAAAATTATTGTCGGTACTTTGACTGCGATTATGATGAAATTATGAAAACACCGTTCAAAAAACTGACTCCGATATCCACTAGACCGTATGCAAATATGTATGTGGCGAATTAGAATTTACAGTTGTTCGTTGCACTCACAGTTATTCGCTTCGTTCACAGTTGCAAAGAAAACTTTGCAGTTGCAGGCAAAGCCTGCAGTTAAAGGAAAACCAACTGCAAACGATAGTTTGCAACTGCGCAGCAACTGTCGGCTTGCCGACAACTACGAGTGGTAACGAGTAACTCTAATTTAGTGCACGTTAGTGCGCTAAATTAGAATTTAAACAGAAAGAGAGAATCATAATGAACAAGAAGTATATTTTTGTAACCGGAGGCGTCGTTTCCGGTTTGGGGAAGGGTATCACAGCCGCCTCTTTGGGACGGTTGCTCAAAAGCCGTGGATTAACAGTCACCATTCAAAAACTTGACCCGTATTTAAATGTTGACCCCGGCACAATGAATCCCGTGCAACACGGTGAGGTATTCGTTACGGAAGACGGTGCGGAAACCGACCTTGATTTGGGGCACTATGAAAGATTTATTGATATTCACCTTTCTAAAAGCGCCAACCTGACTTCCGGTAAGGTGTATTGGAAAATTTTAAATGAAGAAAGAGCCGGTACTTTTGGCGGGCAAACTATACAAGTAATACCGCATATTACAGATGAAATTAAGCGTTTTATTACTTCTACCCCGGATGCGGATGTTTGCATTGTCGAAATCGGCGGTACCATAGGCGATATTGAAGGACAACCGTTTATTGAGGCTATCCGGCAGTTTTATATGGAAGTGGGTAGAGAGAACTGTTTGTTTATTCATGTAACACTTGTGCCGTATATTAAAGCATCGCAAGAACTTAAAACCAAGCCCACGCAACACTCGGTAAAAGAACTGCTCGCTATGGGTATCAGACCCGATATTTTGGTCTGCCGTACGGATTTGCCGTTAGATGCACATTTGAGAGAAAAAATTGCACACTTTTGTAATGTGGAACCCGACTGCGTGATTGAAAACACGGATTGTGACATTCTTTATGAGGTACCAATGATGATGCAAAAAGAAGGGTTAGACCGTGTTGTTATCCAAAAATTAGGGCTTCGGTGCGGTCAGGCGGATTTATCCGATTGGTGCGAGATGTTAGAAAGTCTCAAATCACTCAAACATCAATGCGAAATTGCGATTGTCGGAAAGTATGTTGCACTCCACGACAGTTATATCAGCGTTGTTGAGGCACTCAAAGCAGGCGGAATGCGCTGTGGCGTGAAAGTAAAGTTACGTTGGGTTGACAGTGAAGAGGTTGAGAAAAATGGGGCACATAGTGAGCTTTGCGGTGTCGATGGTATTTTGGTGCCCGGAGGCTTCGGAACAAGAGGCATTGAGGGAATGATTGCGGCGGCAAAATATGCAAGAGAAAAGGGAATACCCTATTTCGGTATTTGTCTTGGTATGCAAATCGCTATGATTGAGTATGCGAGAAATGTGCTCTCTCTTTCGGATGCAAATAGTGCAGAGATAAACCCCGATTCAAAAAATAAGGTCGTTGACTTAATGCCGGAGCAATGCGGTGTAAAAGATATGGGCGGTACCATGCGTTTGGGTGCGTACCCTTGTGTATTAGAGGCGAACAGCAAAGCCTATGCGCTATACGGGCAACAGCAAATAATGGAGCGGCATCGCCATCGCTACGAGGTCAATAATGACTATGTGCCGCTGTATGAACAGGCGGGTTTGCGTTTTTCAGGCAAAAGCCCGAACGGTGAAATTTGCGAGATGATTGAACTGCCGGCACATCCGTATTTTGTGGCTTGCCAATTTCACCCCGAGTTTAAATCCAGACCCAATAAACCTCATCCTCTTTTCAGCGGTTTTGTGCGTGCAACATTGAATTTTAAATTAAATATATAAATGGGTTTTAATAATAAGTATTTTTCATCATTGAAATTGTATTAATCTGCAATATAATAGGTTTACTGTTCAAGAATAGCATTTTGGCGAGAGGAAAAATCCTCTCGCCAAAATGCTAATTATGAATTATTTCATTCCACACAACTTCTCTTACCCGGTTTGTGATGTTGTTCATTGCAGTAACCCACTGCATCATATCCGCCGCTTTGAGTTGCTCGGTGATATCTTCCTGCTGCGCGAATTGCTTTATAAGGCGGTCATACATTTCTCTCGCCCGCATATCTACCTCTCGCAAGTGTTCGTCCAACTTGCATTGCATTTTAAGAGAAGTGTAAAACGCCTTGCGATGACACTTGATATAGTCTCTGTATCTCTCGCCCCATACTCCAATTTCATAATCGCCATGCGGCAACACAAGGTTGGGCAAATACACCTCGCCGACAAGAGTGTAATCTATGCCGGTCTTTTTTTTCATTGTGAATGGTTTGTTTCATTTTCAATCCTCCTTCACTTTTATCGTCTTTTTCCTTGCTTTTGTCACTTTGATAATCACTTCGTCTACGGCATCGGTGTACCTGCCCTCGGCAATTAAACCGTTACGGAGAGTGTTAAGTCCATCCAAGAGCAAACACCGTTCTTCCGCAGTGAGAAATACATAGCATTTTTTCTTCATACAAAACCTCCTGCTTCTTTGCTTTCGGTTTGATTATATAAAGAAAGACAAAATAAATCGAATGTGCGGATAAAAAGAAAAAGAGCCGAGATACCACTCGACTCAATTCTTTGCTACTCTTATGCACTTTCGTATCTATCCTTAAGATTGCGTGGCTTCGGCTGTACGCCATTTTTTATTTAGGAGGAAAACAAATGAATAAAAAAGTTTCATTTTCTCTCGTAGGAATAGCATCAATAGTTTTAGGTGTTATTTGTTTCTTTTTTGATATTGGTCGCTATGCTAATCTTGAATCATATGGCGGCGATGCTTATACCGGAATTCAGAATGCAGCAGCACGGGCAGCAAACAACATCCAATTATTATCGATAATTGTAAAATGCGGCTTCGGCTTTTTATTAATAATAACAGGGCTCATTTTGATAGCAATCGCAGTAACAAAAAATACTAATAACGCACAAATAGTACCTGCTTATTCGAAAGTTAATGAAACAAAAAACCCTAATGTAGCAGAAAACAAGGAAAATCCATCAGAAGATATTGAAGAAATGGATGAAATTGATTATGTCGGTACTATTCGAGAATACCAAAAAATGGTTGAAAACGGAGAAATGACTGAAGAAGAAATGAAAAAACGGATAAGTCGCTTGTAATAGCTTTTTCCTTGTGGTATAAATTTCAGCCTTGGGGTATAAAAATTTTGCTTTGGGTATAATTTTTTCTTTGGGGTATAAAATTTTTGCTTGGGGTATAAATTCATTTTGTATCATCGAGAGCATAGAAAGACAAGAAAGAGCGCCACATTTGAATGTATCAAATGTGGCGCTTTTTCGTGATAAAACACTACTCTTTTATCGCCTCGGTTTTTGCAATAATCACCTTTCTATGTTATAATAAAATAAATCATTTAAAGGAACGATTATGCAAAAGGATTTAAAAGCAATTGCCGCGCCGCTGGTGGCGTGGTATCAAAGCCATAAAAGAGAGCTGCCGTGGCGGCGCGATAAAAACCCCTACCATGTGTGGATTTCGGAGATTATGCTCCAACAAACGCGCATTGAGGCGGTCATAGAGCATTACTATGCCTTTATGGAGGCGCTGCCCGATGTGGCTTCCCTTGCCGCTGTGGAGGAGGAAAAGCTGCTCAAGCTCTGGGAAGGCTTGGGCTACTATAGCCGCGCGCGCAACCTCAAAAAAGCCGCGGCTAAAATTATGGAGGACTTCGGCGGCACCTTTCCGCGCTCTAAAAAAGAGTTGCTTACCCTGCCCGGTATCGGCGATTACACTGCCGGTGCCATTGCCTCTATCTGCTTCGGCGAGCCCGTGCCGGCGGTAGACGGTAATGTGCTGCGCGTACTCGCGCGCCTGCGCGCGGATGACAGCGATGTGCTGCTGCCCGAAACCAAGAAGCGGGCGGAGGCACTTATCAGCGAGATAATTCCTGCACAAGCGGGCGATTTTAACGAAGGGATTATGGAGCTTGGCGAAACCGTATGCCTGCCAAACGGGCTGCCGCTTTGCGACCGATGCCCGCTAAAGGCACACTGCCTGGCTTACGAAAAGGGGCTTTGCGCCGAGCTGCCGGTCAGAATCAAAAAAACAAAGCGCAAAACCGAGCAAAAAACCGTTTTCATCTTCACCGCGCCCGGCGGTGAAACAGCGGTAGCAAAGCGCGGTGACAAGGGCTTGCTCGCGGGGCTGTTTGAGCTGCCCAACACCGAGGGCTTTTTAAGCGAAAGCGAAATGCGCGCCTTTGCCGAAAAACAAGGACTTACTGTAAAAAATATTGCCTTTATAAAGGATACCAAGCACATTTTCACCCATATCGAGTGGAAACTAAAAGTATACGAGGTAAAGGTTGAAAATAAAAACGCCGGCTACCTTTGGTGCACCGAGGCACAGCTGCGCGATACCTATGCCCTGCCGACCGCATTTAGTAAATGCAGGAAAAGGTAAATTCTAATTTAGCGGAGCTAAATTAGAATTTAGCGGGCTAACGCCCTTTAAAGAAGAAAGAAGAAAGAAAAAAGAAAAATGAATGGCGGGACACCCGCACC
>ONWY01000010.1 GCA_900321665.1 uncultured Eubacteriales bacterium | reverse complement strand
TGATGCCACCGAGGGCGCCGTCTTTGTGGACGGCGTCAATGTGAAGGATGTCACCCAGCACGATTTGCGGCAAATTATCGGCTTTGTGCCGCAAAAAGCGGTGCTGTTTTCCGGCACGGTGGATTCCAACCTGCGCTACGGCAAGCAGGATGCGAGCGAGGAGCAGATAAAAACTGCCGCCGCCATTGCGCAAGCCGATGAATTTATTGATGCCATGCCCGATGGCTACGGTGAAGCGATTGCACAATCCGGCTCTAATGTTTCGGGCGGGCAAAAGCAGCGCTTGGCGATTGCAAGGGCGATTGCCAAGGACCCCGAAATTTTGGTGTTTGATGACAGTTTCTCCGCACTCGACTTTAAAACCGATAAAAAGCTGCGCAAGGAGCTTGGCGAGAAAACCAAGGGCAAAACGGTTATCATCGTCGCCCAGCGCATCAGCACAGTTAAAAATGCCGATAAGATTATTGTGCTGTACGACGGCAGACAGGTCGGCGAGGGAACGCACGAGGAATTGATGCATACTTGCAAGCAATACCAAGAAATTGCCCTTTCACAATTATCACAGGAGGAATTGAAAAAATGAGTCAAAAAGTAAATACAAAACCCTCCCGTGGTCACGGCGGAAGGTTCAAAAAAGGCGAAAAAGCAAAGGATTTTAAAGGAACGGTTAAAAAGCTGTTTTCCTACTTGGGGAAGTACCGCTTCTCGATTTTAGTGGTCATTTTGTGCGCGATTGGCGCGATGATATTTGCAGTGGTGTCGCCGAAGGTGTTGGGCAATGCGACGACGGAGATTTTCAATGGTATCGTGGCAAAAATTCGCGGCGACGGTACGATTGATTTTGTAAAAATCCGCAATATCTTAATCACTGTTTTACTGATGTACACCGCAAGCGGTGTGCTGCAATGGCTGCAGGGCTTCATTATGGCGGGTGTCACCCAAAAAATCTCTTATCGCATGCGCAAGGAGCTCAGCGAAAAGATACACCGCCTGCCCATGCGCTATTTTGACGGCTTCACCCATGGCGAAATTCTCTCGAGAATTACCAACGATGTGGATACGCTCAGCATGGGGCTCAACCAATCCGCCACGCAGGTGATTTACGGCGTGGTGACCATCATCGGCTTGATTGTGATGATGCTTTCCATCTCTGTTAAAATGACCTTGGTGATTTTGTGCACCGTGCCGCTTTCGCTGCTGTTTGTAGCGCTGGTGGTCAAGCACTCGCAAAAATACTTCCTCGCGCAGCAAAAGTACCTCGGCGTTGCCAACGGGCAGGTGGAGGAAATGTACGGCGGTCACACGGTTTTAAAAGCCTTTAACGGCGAGCAGCGCGCAAGTGAGGATTTTGAAAAATCCAATGAGCAGCTTTACCAATCCGCTTGGAAAAGCCAGGCGCTGTCGGGTTTAATGCACCCGGTGATCAACTTTGTGGGCAACCTCGGCTATGCCGCTGTGGTGATTTTCGGCGCTTACCTTGCGATGAAGGGGCAAATCACGGTCGGCAATATCCAATCCTTTGTGCAGTATGTGCGCTCGTTTACCATGCCCCTTGGGCAGATTGCGCAGGTGAGCAATATGCTCCAATCGAGTGTAGCGGCGGCAGAGCGCATCTTCGAGTTTTTGGAAGCGGAGGAGGAAGAAGCCATGCCCGCACACCCCGCGCCTGCAGAGGAAATCGAGGGCAGCGTGCAGTTTGCGCATGTGCACTTCGGCTACAAAGAGAATAAAGAGATTATCCACGATTTTTCCGCCAACATTCCCAAGGGCACCAATGTTGCCATTGTCGGGCCGACCGGCGCCGGGAAAACAACCATTATCAAGCTGCTGATGCGCTTTTATGATGTCAATGAAGGCGCCATTTTGGCGGATGGCTACGATTTGCGCGATTTTGTCAGGAGCGAGTACCGCAGCAATATTGCCATGGTGCTGCAGGACAGCTGGCTGTTTAGCGGCACGGTGAGAGAAAATATCCGCTACGGTAATCTTGAAGCAAGCGATGAAGCGGTCATAAAGGCTGCCAAGGCGGCACACGCCCACCATTTCATTATGCAGTTGCCCGATGGCTACGATACGATGATTGATGAGGAAGCAACCAATATCTCGCAGGGGCAAAAGCAGCTGTTGACCATTGCCAGAGCCTTTTTGGCAGACCCGAAGATTTTGATTTTGGATGAAGCGACCTCCTCGGTCGATACCGCAACAGAGCAGGAAATCCAGCGCGCGATGAAAGAGATTGTCAAGGGCAGAACCACCTTTGTGATTGCTCACAGGCTCTCCACAATTAAGAATGCCGATGTGATTTTTGTGCTCAACAACGGCGACATAGTCGAGAAGGGAAATCACGAGGAGCTGATGGCACGCGGCGGCTTCTATGCCGAGTTATACAACTCCCAATTTGAAGATAACGATGTAGCGTAAGAAAAAAGCTAACCGGTTTGGGGCACCCTCAATACGGAGAGCGCCGGTAACGAAGGTTTTGATAGACAATCGTTATCTCTTTTGCATTTTTAACAATTAAAACTATTTGATAATGTTGGTTTTCTATTGCTCTTGAATAGACTAAAAGCTTCTAAAAACGATACTCTCGAGTTAAAGAGTAAAAAAAGAAAAAGCAAAATGCCGGCGAGTTGACATTTTGCTGAAAATGAGTATAATATAAATACAGGGAGTTATCCGATAGACGGTTAGCCCCTAAAGATTAGTTAAAAATAACCGCACTTGTTGGAGCAGGGGCGGTTATTTTTTTGATGTTAAGATTATGACTATTATAAGAACAAGAGTAATTATAAGATAATAATATTCCATGACATCACCCCCTAAATAAGATTTAGAGGGCACGCCCTCTATGTAAAATAAAGGGCTAACCGCCTACCGTGTTAAAGGATAACTCCGGGAGAGCAAAAGCTCTGCGATTATCATATCAAAATTTGTCGAATAAATCAAGCATCTGATGATTTCTTCTTATTTTCACAACCGCAAGAAATAACTTTTCCTTTAGTTAATGGTGTGGTTTTATACAGTTTAATATTCCCACAATCGCATAAGCAACGCCAATATAGTCCATTGTTAGTATTGCTTTCATCGATGCCAAGTACTGTTAATTTCCCAAAACGTTTTCCTGTTAAATCTTGCTTTGGTTTATTCTTCAAACAACCGCATGAACGACTCATTCCATTTTTTAATGACTGAGCTGACAAACTTTTAATTGTTCCGCATACACATTAGGATGTTATCCTCCTAACGAAATACTGTTTTTACCAATTTGTGGGTACAAACAGTCTGCTCGCTACGATAACACAACGCAAAAACCAAATATTCTATATATCAACAGCCTCAACGGGTGGTTGTTTGTTCCGCTCAGCGGAACAGTCTAAAGACACCAACTGAAAAGGGGCTGTGAAACAGCCCCTTTTTCATTTTACCTGTGTGATTTTGTTGCCCTTCACAACGAAGGCGTGCTTGGCAAGGTTCATCATCGGCCCGTCGTTTTCGGGAGAGTCGGTGTAGAAATTTTCGATTTCCCGATTGCCGTAAATCTCCTCAAAGGCTTTGATTTTGTTGTGGCGAATGCAGGCGAAGGTGATTTTGTTTTTTTCTTTATCGACCTTTGTGGTCAGGTAATTCTTAATGCCGAGCCTTTTGCAGATTTCCTCAATGTGAAAATCGGGGGAGGCGGTGATAATCAAATCATCCTCTTGCTGAATCGGTTTGTAGAAGGGCTTGATTTTGTGCATGTGCTTATCCCAAAACTCCTTGGTATCGCGCTCGTAGTCAATCTTAGCGAGCTTTTCCTCCACCAGGGGTACATACTTTGCAATCATCTCATCAATACTGATTTCGCCCTTTTTGTAGCGCGCAAAGCCCTTGACCACTGTTGGGAAAAGCTTTAAAAGCGAGGGGTCCTTTTTCATATAGAATTTGAACAAATCAAAGCAGCTCTCGCCATCGTAAATTGTGTTGTCAAAATCGTAAACATTCATTCTTTTTGCCTTCTTTTTTCTTTTTATTTAGTGTAACAGGGAACACTGCTTTTGTCAACTTTCTTCACTTTTCATTGTGCCGAAAAAACACTTTTGTTGTGCAATTTTTTTAGTGATTTTTTATGGAATTGCATATTGATTTTTAGGCACAAAGAGTATACAATATTAGTGTTAGTTATATATCTTTAACTTATAATAATATTAAAGGAGAGTAGGCAGATGAATTATTTTGATTTAAAAGACCAGGTCGCAGTTGTCACAGGTTGCTCCGGCGGTCTTGGCGTGCAGATGGCAAAGGCACTCGCTTCTCAGGGCTGCAAGATTGTGGCGCTCGCAAGAAGGCTTGACAAGCTCGAGGAGGTTTGCAAGGAGATTACCGATACCTTCGGTGTGGAGACACTTCCCTTAAAGTGCGATATCACCGATACCGATAATGTAAACGCTACTATCGCTAAGGCAATGGAAAAGTTTGGCAGAATTGATATCTTAATCAACAATGCCGGCACCGGTGCCGTGGCTCCGGCTGAGTATATCACCGATGAGCAGTTCGGCAACGAGTGCAATATTGACCTGTTCGGTTCCTTCAGAGTGGCAAGAGCGGTTGCAAAGCAGGCGATGATTCCGGCAAAATACGGCAGAATTATCAACATCGCTTCCATGTACGGTCTTGTCGGCAACAAGATTGCAGGCTCTGCACCTTACCATGCTGCAAAGGGCGGCGTAGTCAACCTGACAAGAGCGTTGGCAGCAGAGTGGGGTAAATACGGTATCACCGTTAATTCCATCTGCCCCGGTTATTTCTACACCGATTTAACCAGAGAGACCTTGAATAGCGATTTCTTCCAGCAAAACGCTAAGACCATGATTCCCATGGAGCGCTACGGTGAGGAAGGCGAGCTTGACAGCGCTGCTTTGTTCTTTGCTTCCAAGGCTTCCAGCTATGTAACAGGCACCAACCTTGCTGTTGACGGCGGTTACACCTGCATGTAATTTCACGCGAATATAACTGTATGTAATTCAATTTTATTTAAGAAGCTGCTTTTGAGCAGCTTCTTTTTTTGCGCCTTGCTTTGCATAATTCATTGCCTCACCGCATAGGATTAGTTAAATCAGTTTGTTGAGTATTTAACTGAGGAGGATGAAAAATGTCAGATGCAAGCAAAATCTATTCGGATATTGAGTCGAGAACCGGCGGCAATATTTATATCGGCGTGGTAGGGCCGGTCAGAAGCGGTAAGTCCACCTTTATCAACCGCTTTTTGGAAAGTATCGTCATCCCGAATATCGAGGGGGAAGCGGAAAAGGAACGGGCGACAGATGAAATGCCCCAATCTGCCGGCGGCAGAACGATTATGACCACCGAACCGAAGTTTATTCCCGAGGATGCGGTGCAAATTCAAATCGGCGGCAAAGCGCATTTGAAGGTGCGCTTAGTGGACTGTGTCGGCTTTGTGGTGCCGAGCGCTATCGGGTATATTGAGGATGAGGTGCCGCGCATGGTGCGCACTCCGTGGTCGGAGGAGGAGCTGCCGTTTCATACTGCGGCGGAAATCGGCACCAAAAAGGTCATTTCCGAGCATTCCACAGTCGGCCTTGTGGTGACGACGGACGGCAGCATCACCGATATCCCGCGCAGTGAATACGAGCTTGCCGAGCAGCGCGTGATTGCGGAGTTAAAAGCGATACATAAGCCCTTTATTGTGCTTTTAAACAGCACCAATCCCGAGAGCGAAGCTGTTAAGTCGCTTGCCGAGGAGTTAACCGGGAAATACGGTGTGCCGGTGGTGCCGGTCAACTGCTTGGAGATAGATGAAAAGGGGATTAAGGAGCTGCTTTCCGCGGTGCTCTTCGAGTTCCCGGTTTCTCAAGTGGAAATCAAGGTGCCCGAGTGGATGCAGGCGCTTGAGCCTTCGCATTGGCTGCGGGAGGATATTTTCGGCGCTGTCAGCGCTGCTGCCGCAAGCATTGAGCACCTGCGCGATATCGAGCAAATCAGTTTGCGATTGGAGGAAAGCGCCTCCGTGCAATCCGCCACCATTGAAAGCATTGATTTATCGACCGGAGCGGCTGTGCTCAAAATTGCGAGTGCAGACGGTCTGTTTTATCAAATTCTTGCCGAGAAAACAGGCATTGAGGTGCAAAACGAAGCCGAGCTGTTGCGCACGGTCAGCACGCTTTCCGAGATTAAGCAAAAGTATGAAAAGGTGCAGCACGCGCTTGATGAAGTGGAGCGCACCGGTTACGGCATTGTGATGCCGGAGCCCGGAGAGTTGACCCTTGAGGAGCCGGAGCTGATGAAGCAGGGCGGGCGCTACGGTGTCAGGTTGAAGGCGAGCGCGCCGAGTATTCACATGCTGCGCGCGGATATTATGACCGAGGTGGCGCCGATTGTCGGCAGCGAGAGCCAAAGCGAGGACTTGGTGCTGTATTTGATGAAGCAATTTGAAGAAAATCCGAAGGAAATTTGGAACAGTGATATCTTCGGCAAGTCCATTTACTCCATTGTCAATGAAGGGTTGAATAATAAGCTCTCGCGCATGCCTGCCGATGCAAGAGGCAAGCTGCGCGAAACCGTGGAGCGCGTGATAAACGAGGGCTGCAACGGATTGATTTGTATTATTTTATAAATGATAAACTAAAAAAAGTGAAAGCGAGGTGCTTTCACTTTTTTTGATTAGTTTTGTGCATAATATTGCCGCATCAGCTCGGTATCGTAATCAAACAAAAACGGCTGCAGCCGGTGAAAAAACTGCCGGTATTTTTCTTTATCCGCAAAGAATATATCGCAGCCGCGCTCGTCGTAGATGCTTAAAATACACTCACTTGCAAACGAAACAAAGCTCGGCTCTAAGGCTTGCAGCCTGCCCTCGCGCGGGTCAGTTAAGCGCTTGATGAGCGCCTTTTCATTCAAATCTGCGCTACCTGCATAGAAAATAATGCGGTTGCGCTTAATAACCTCCGCAGGCGCATCGTCGTACCTTGCAAGGTTTTCAATGACTGTGCGCTTTTTTACATTTTGCAAAGAAGCGAGAAGGTTTAATTTTTCGCGCTCGCAAGCCAGAATGCCTTCCATTTCCTGTCGAGAAAAATCATAATCCTCGCATAGTGACATATCCGAAACAGTGCTGTGGAAAAAGAGCGCGTCAGCCCCGGCGGGGAAAAGCAGCTCGTAAATGGCAAGCGCGTTTTTGAACGCGGTGCGCCGGTTGGCTTTCCCGCGGTGCACTTCGGATAGTTCGCAGCGCAACACATTTTGGTTGCGGTATAAAATCGGCTGCAGATAATCAAAGCTTTCGCTTTTTATCAGCCCTTCAATTTGGCTCATAGAATATACCTCTCTTTAGCGTGTGATTTAGCAAGAAAGGTACAGCAGTCCCGGAGCTTAGCTAAACATAGCTTCAATGGCTTCTTTGGGCTTAAAGCCGACGCTTCTCTCCGCCTCGGAACCGTTTTTGAAGAGAATCACGGTCGGGATAGATGCAACATCAAATTCGCCTGCGATATCCATGCAATCATCTACATTGGCTTTGCAAACCTTGATTTTGCCCTCCTGTTCCTCGGCAATTTGAGCAATCACGGGACCAAGCATTTTGCAAGGACCGCACCACTCTGCCCAAAAGTCTACCAAAACCGGCATATCTGCCTTTAATACCTCTTGCTCAAAGTTTTCATCTGTTACAATAATTTCTGCCATGATGATTATCTCCTTTCAATTTTTATATTAAAGCAATTACGCTTTTTTAATGAAGTTGTGCGCACTTTTGCGCAAAGGTTTCTGCATCGAGCACACCGATGTGCTTTTCAAGCAGGGTACCGTCGGAATGAATGAACACAGTCACGGGAATGCTGTAGCATTCGTAGGCATTCAGTGCCTGCGCGTAGCTGTCGTACAGCACGGGGAAGGTATAGCCGCCGTCTTTTAAAAATTCCTTAGCCTTTTTGAGCGGCTCTCTGTCGCCATCGGTCAGGTTGACCATTAAGATATTTATCTTTTCGCCTTCCTCTTTATATTTTTGCTCAAACAGCGGCATTTCTTTCACACAATAGCCGCACCACGATGCCCAAAAATTGACCACTGTCGGCTTGCCGAAGTAATCCGAGAGCTTCACATCGTTGCCCTCGGCATCCACGGCGGTGAAATCCGCTGCCTTTCCGCTTTCGTGCACTGCGGAGGTGGTGCTTTCGGTGGCTTTTGTGATTTCGGCGCTGCCGTCGCCGCGCAGTGCCTGGTAGGCAAAGTAAGCGCCGACAAATACGCCGATTAATAAAACGGTCAGTATAAAAAATTTAACACCTTGCTTCATGCTTTGCTCCTTTCCGCTGCATCCCGCAGCGATAGAATCGGCGTTTTATAGGTTGAATAATCCCAATATGCGGTTCATCAGCCCGGTTGCCATCAAAATACCGATGACAATGAGGAAAATGCCGCAAACGGTGTTGATGATTTTGTAATGCTTTTTAATTTTATCAAAGGTGGTTTTGAGCCTGTCAATCAAAACGCTTGAGAGAATAAAGGGTATTCCCAAGCCGAGGGAGTAGGTCACCAGCAGCGAGAGCCCTTTGAGTGCGCTGCCTGCGGTGGAAGCGAGCATCAGCGCAGAGCCCAAAAAGGCACCGATACAAGGCGACAGGCTGACCGAATATATCATCCCGAATACAAAGGCGGAAACCACGCCGGAAGCCTTGTGCGCTTTGCGCATGCCTTTTAAGAAAGGCAGCGGGATGATTTCCAAATAGCTTAGCCCGAAGAGGATAACCAGGCACCCGCAGACAATATCAAGCACTACCTTGTAGCGCTGCAAAAAGGCGCCGAGCGTGCCTGCAAACAGCCCTAAGAGCGAAAAAACAAGGGTGAAGCCGAGCACAAAGCTCAGCGCGCACCAAAAGATGCGGCTTTTTTTCTCGCTCTCATCGCTTTGCGCCGCAAAATAGGAAATATACAGCGGCAACAGCGGCAGCATGCAGGGGGAAATGAAGGAGATAATCCCCTCTAAAAAAGTAATTAAATACTGCATAAGCTATATCTTTTTCCAATACTTTCTGTCTAAGGAGCGGTATTGCACCGCCTCTAAAATATGGTGCGTATCTATCATATCGCTTTCATCCAAATCGGCAATCGTTTTGGAAACGCGCAGTACCTTGTCATATGCCCTTGCCGACAGCCCGAGCTTTTCAAACGCGAGCTTGAGCGCCTGCTGCGCTTCATCGGTGAGCAGGCAAAATTTGCGCGTTTGCGCCGGTGACATTTGGGCATTGCAGACAATAGAGGTATCTGCAAAGCGCTTCAATTGCCGCTCTCTTGCCTGATTGACGCGCTTTTTGATATCGGCAGAGCATTCGCCCTTTTGCTTGCTTGCCAAATCATCGTATTCCACCGATTGCACATCCACATGAATATCAAACCTGTCGAGCAGCGGGTAACTGATTTTGGAAATGTATTTTTCAGCCGCATGCGGCGGGCAGGTGCACTGCTTTGTCGGGTGCCCGTAGTAGCCGCACTTGCAGGGGTTCATCGCCGCCACCGTCATAAAGCGGGAGGGATAGGTGACAGACCCGCTGACGCGGGAAATGGTGATTTTACCGTCCTCCATCGGCTGGCGGAGAATTTCCATTGCCTGGCGTGTAAATTCCGGCAGCTCGTCTAAAAACAACACGCCGTTGTGTGCGAGCGAGATTTCGCCCGGCTTAATATTGGTGCCGCCGCCGGAGAGCCCGACCGGCGAAATGGTGTGGTGCGGGGCTCGGAAGGGGCGCTTGTGCAAAATCTCGGTTTCGGAGGCAAGCTCGCCTGCGATGGAGTGAATTTTGGTCGCCTCAATCGCTTCCTCAAAGGTCATATTCGGTAAAATCGAGGGAATGCGCTTGGCAAGCATGCTCTTGCCCGAGCCGGGGGAGCCGACCATCAGCACATTGTGACCGCCTGCGGCGGCAATTTCGAGCGCGCGCCGCGCATCGTATTGCCCCTTGACATCGGCAAAATCCTCAAAATCCGTTTCATCCTCCGCAAAGGTGTAGGCAACGGTCTCCACTTTCTCGAGGGAGGTGTCGCCGTTAAAGAAGGAAACGAGCTCCTTCACATTTTTGACAGCATAGGAGTTGATGCCTGCAATAATGCGACATTCGGCAGCATTCCCGCAGGGAACGAAGATGTTTTGGAAGCCTTCCTCCTTCGCTTTAATCGCCATCGGCAGTACACCGGTGATGTCGGAAATATCGCCGTTGAGCGAAAGCGCGCCGATAAATGCGCTCCTTTCCGGGATAGCTTTGATTTGCCCGCTTGCAAGCAGAATACCGACCAAAATGGGCAGGTCATAAATCGAGCCTTCTTTTTTGGTGTCGGCAGGGGCGAGATTGACCGTGATGCGGGAAACAGGGTAGGTAAAGCCGCTGTTTTTGATTGCCGCTCTGACTCTTTCCTTGGATTCCTTGACCGCGGTGTCGGGCAGCCCGACAATGTCAAATTTCGGCAAGCCGCCGGAAATATCCGCCTCCACATCCACACGAAAGCCGTCAATACCCTGTAAGCCTAATGAATTGACCTTTGCAAACATCTTCTCAACCGTCCTAAAAGCATAAAATCTCAATTTAGATTATATACTATATTTGCTTGCGGTTCAATAATTATTTATAAATATTATTGACATAGTCGTGAAATTTTATTATATTTATATTATGCTATAATGCGGTATTATGCCCGACATTATGATTTGTGCGCCGAAATCCGCGTTTCGGCAAAGAAAGGATTATTTTATGGATATTCATGCTTTATATTCTCTTTGGTGCGAAAACGCCAAGGAAGATAGCGATTTACAAAAGGAATTAAAGGAAATTGCAGGCAATGAGGCGGAGATTAACGACAGATTTTATAAATCTCTCGAGTTTGGCACGGCAGGGCTGCGCGGCGTGATTGGCGCCGGCACCAACCGAATGAACATCTACACCGTCGGCCAGGCGACTCAGGGGCTTGCGGCTTCTCTTTTGAAGCAGTTTGAACAGCCGAGTGTTGCCATTGCCTATGATTCAAGAATCAAATCCGAGGTGTTTGCCAAAAGAGCTGCCGGCATATTGGCGGCAAACGGTGTGAAGGCATACATTTTCCGCGAGCTTGTGCCGACTCCGGTGTTAAGCTTTGCGGTCAGGTACTTGGGCTGCAAAAGCGGTATTGTCATTACCGCCTCCCACAACCCGAGCATGTACAACGGTTTTAAATGCTATGACCCCGACGGTTACCAGATGACCGATGAGAGCGCTGCCAAAACACTGAGCGAAATCCAAAGTATCGATATGTTTGGGGATATTCGTTGCATTGATTTTGAGCAGGGCTTGCAAGAGGGCAGTATCGAGTATTGCGCCGATGCAGTGATGGAAGCATTTTTGAGCGAGGTGCAAAAGCAGGCGGTGAACCCCGGCATTTGCAAGAGCTCGAATTTAAACTTGATTTATTCGCCGCTCAACGGTACCGGCAACAAACCGGTCAGAGAGTTATTAAAGAGAATCGGTATTCGGAATATCAAGGTCGTTCCCGAGCAGGAGCTGCCCGATGGCAATTTCCCGACCTGCCCCTATCCGAACCCGGAAATTCGGCAGGTGTTTGAGAAGGCATTGGAGATAACCAAAGACTTTGATGCCGATTTAATTCTTGCGACCGACCCGGATTGTGACAGAGTCGGTATCGCAGTCAAGGCAGGCGAGGGCGAGTACAAATTGATGAGCGGTAACGAGGTTGGCGCAATGCTGCTTGATTACCTGCTTTCGCAGCGAGAAGCGCATGGCACTATGCCGCCCGAGCCGGTAGCGGTAAAGAGCTTTGTAACCACCAACATTGCCAACAAGGTGGCGGCAAAGCACGGCTGCAAAATCAAAGAGGTTTTGACCGGCTTCAAGTACATCGGTGAATTTATCACAGAGCTGGAGAAAGAGGGCAAAGAGAATAATTTCATTTTAGGCTTCGAGGAGAGCTACGGTTACCTCTGCGGTACCCATGCGCGCGATAAGGATGCGGTTGTCGCCTCCATGCTGATTTGCGAAATGGCTGCGTATTACAAGAGCATCGGCAAAACGCTTATTGAAGTGATGCAGGGCTTGTACGATACATTCGGTATTTACAAGCACACCGTCATTTCCCTGCAATTTGAAGGCGCTGCCGGTATGAAAAAGATGCAAAATATTATGAGCACCCTGCGCAGCGATATGCTGCAGTCTTTGGGCGGTTTAAAGGTGGAGTATTTCTCCGATTACAAGTCCTTAAAGCGCACCTGCCTTGCTACCGGCGAGAGCGAGGATATTTTATTACCGCATACCAATGCGCTTGTTTATGAGCTGGAGGGGGATAACCTCTTTATCATCCGCCCCTCGGGCACGGAACCGAAAATTAAAGCCTATATCACTGCTTGCACCCAAAGCGAGAGCGAAGCGGAGGCTTTAACACAAAATATGCAAAAAGAATTTAAAGAGTTAATAGGAGAAACAGAATGAACAGGAAATTCGCAAAAATCGTAGCAATCGTGCTCGCTGCACTGATGGCGGCAAGTGCATTTTCAGTCGGCATTTATGCTTTGGTAATCGCTCATTGATGAGGAGGATATAGAGATGTACATTTGGGAAGACCCGAAAATTTTCGAGCAAAATAAAGAAAGCTCGCATACCATGATGCTTCCGTATGACACACTTGAGGATGCATTGGCAAAAAAAGAAAATCCGTATAAGCTCAGCTTAAACGGCACTTGGAAATTTTATTGGCAAATGGGTGTGGAAAACATCCCTGCCGATTTTTGGAAGGATAGCTTTGATACCTCTTCATGGGCAGATATGCCGGTACCGAGCGTGTG